>CAMYJN010000367.1 GCA_947258625.1 uncultured Polyangiaceae bacterium
ACACCGAACGCGCCTGGGTCCACCGCGCCACCCGCCGCACCTTCAAACACCTCCGCGAAGAAGTCCAAGCCGTAGAAATGGCCACCCGCCTCACACCCCAAACCGATCGCTCCCCCCCAACCGAAGCCCAAATCCAACAAATGCAAACCCTAGAGCGCGCCATCCTCAGCGGCGAACTCTTACGACGCATCACGCGCCACCGTCTCCCCGAAAGCCCCGACCACCACGAACGCAACGAGTGCGACGAAGGCAACGAACGCGCCGGAACCGATGAGGCCGACACTCCCCCGAACCAACCCCCCAGCGCGCAGCGCACCGCTGTCCAGATATCCGGAAGTCCCGATGACGAAACCCCCACTGTCCAGATATCCGGGACCCCAGCAGCCAAGGTCACCGTGCGCATGCGCGTCCCCGGCGATCTCCTCCTTCACTACCGCCAACTCGAACGCCTCCACCGCGAAAAGCTCGCCGGCACCAGCTTCATCCAGTTCCTCTGCGCCACCTTCTGGCAAACCTGGGTCCCCACCCTGGGCGTCTCAGACAAATGGGAAACCATCTATCGCCGAGATCGCTACCGCTGCACCAGCCCCGTCTGCCACCAACGCAACCTCACCCTCCACCACGTAAAGTACCGCGCCAACGGCGGCACCGATCACCCCGACAACCTCACCTCCCCCTGCGCCTTCTGCCACCTAGAAGGCGAACACGCCGGCCGCCTAAAAATCCTCCCCCCCGGCTCGGATCCAACCTGGCTCCTAGGCCGCCACCCCATCATCCAAGTCCACCGCCGCGAACGAACCCTCCTCGTATAGCCCGCGCCACGCCGCGCATCTCTACCCGCCGCCCTACATCCCCACGAGCTTGATCGACGCGCCGAACGTCTCGTTTGGATCAAGCTCCTCGTCGTTGCCGCCCGGCCGAAGGAGCTCGAGGCGATACGGCTCCGTGAGCCTCTCCGCTTGGCGGGACCCTTCGATCGTCACGCTCCCCAAAGGAGCAGACTCGTCCGTCATCGACCCCGGCTCAGCTCGAAGAACCCTTCCCAGTGTTCGCTCGAATGCCGCCTTGGCCTCGTCTGGAAGAACCAGCCGACGTATGCCCGTCACCCCATTGGGGTGCGTAGACAGATCGCGAAACGGAACGCGGATTTCCACGGGGGTTAGATCTTCAATCAAGAACGGCAGACGCACGTCTCGCGGCCCCGCCAGCAACCACCTAGCCACTTGGCCATCCGGGCGCTCCCGGTTGAATTCCATTTCGTCGACCATCTCGATGCCCGCATCGCGAAGTCGACGGACGGCATCGCGAATGTCGTCGACACGGATGCACCAGTCGATCGCGCCTTGCCGCCCTCCCATCAACGGGAGGAATCGATGGAGCATGTCCTTCCTCTTTGCCGCCACCTGACCCATCAGGCCGGCGGCGTTGAGCGCGCGATAGACTGGACGAATCACCGAAAAGCGGTTCGTGGTGAGCTCGATGTAGGTTCCGTCGCTGAAGAGGATCAGCGCGTTGTGGACCGGCCCCGTGCGTCCACCCGGAACAACACAAAACCCCAATCGCTCGAAGCTCCGCACCGCCCGCTTCAAGCTCGGCACGATCACAACGGCGTGGTCAAATCTCGCGGGCATCTATGCCCCACTTCTGCCACAGAACGGCGGGGTTCGCGCGGCATGGGCTGTAAGCAGCCAAAATGATAGGGCTCGCGGGGGGTGCGCTCCCGCAACGTGTTTCTCAACGAAGCATCCCGACGTGTCCGAGCCCTGCTGACGGGCCGACGAAAAAAGGGGACTGTCCCCTTTCTCGCATCACGAGAGTGTTTCGATGAGCTGCTCAGCGTGTTCCGCCAGGGTGTCTTCCACCGGCCGGTACTCGATTCCCAGGCGTTCGCGGCTGCGACGGTTGTCGAAGCGGAGGGGGTAGCCTAGGTTCTTGCGGAGATACGACCAGCTCAGTCCTTCGGACGGCCCCACGAGGTAGAGTACGAGCTTCGGGATCTTGCGTGTTGGGAACGGATACTTTCCGCCAATACGGTTTCGGAGGATCGTTCCCATCTCCAGAAAGCTCAGTGACTGGTTGACGAGGATGTGACGCCCTTCGGCGTCAGCGTGCAGCGCGGCTTCGACGTGTGCCTTTGCGACGTCTCGGACATCCACGACGCCCATGGTCAGGTCGGGTGCGCCTATCTTGAAACGCCCCGTCAGCATGCCCCGAATCATCTTGATGCTTTCCGAGTCGGTGCGCGGGGTCTTGCTCGGCCCGAGGACGAACCCCGGATTGATGACGGCAAGCCGCCAACGCGTCTGCGCCTTCGCCATTTCCCATGCGGCTTTTTCGGCCAAAGTCTTGGAGAAGCTGTAGGCCTGATAGTCCGCAGAGCTCGTCGTGTTCCAGTCGTTCTCAGTGAAAGCGTCGCCCGGTGCGTCTTCCAGGTCTTTCGAATCACCATAAATCGAGACGACGCTCGAAGTGAGCACCACCTGCCCGACCGATTCGGCCTTGTTGACGGCCTCGAGAACATTCCGCGTTCCTTTGACCGCGGGGTTGATCAACTCAGAGTAAGGGTCTTTGGGCTCGCCCATGATGAAGGGTGAAGCGGTGTGGATCACCGCCGACGCTCCTTGCATCACATCGTCGAAGCTCCCTGGAGTGAGAAGATCCGCCTTCCAGAGCTCCAGCGTTCCAGGCAGCTCCTGATCCATTTCGCGCAGATGCCAGCACTTTTCAGCGTTGTCGGGGTCTCGTACGGTCCCGCGCACCGTTGCCCCGCGATTCAGTAACTCCCAGACAACCCAAGATGCGACGTAACCGGAAGCGCCGGTCACGACGAACGGCGGCCGCGAGGACAGGTCTCGGCTGCTGTTGGGATTACTCACCGCTCCTCTTGGTACCACGCCGTCGTGTCCAACGCGACGGCGATTCATTGTGTGAGCGCGATTCCACGCAACCTTCGACTTACCAGGGGACACCACCGGACGGCACGCAACGCCACGGGACAGGTTGTCTTTGATGTTGCTGGATTTCCCGAATCGTGTTCGAGGCTAGGGGGAGTATTGCCAAGGTTGAAGTCGTGAGTTCGAATCTCATTTCCTGCTCCAAATGGCGATAACGGCCCCGCAGAGTGCAAGAACGGCCACTTCGGTCGTGTGTCGAATCCTCTTCTCCGACCGGTTCAGGGCGAAGCAGAGCGTAGGAACCTCCGCTACAGAGGCGGATCCTGGAGGAATGTGACGAGCTGCCGGTTAACCTCGTCTTGTCGCTGGACATTGACGCCGTGGCCCGCGCCCTCGATCTCGACGTAGACGACGTTGCCCAGTGCCTCACGAACATGCTCGATATGAGTTTGCGGGATTTCGGTGTCCTCGGAACCCCATATCAGCAAGGTCGGCTGCTTTCCCAAGGCCGAGTAGGTCGCGTGGTAGCTGGTGAGGGCGTCGGTGCGAGCCATTGAAAGCAGAGCCTGCTCGTAGCCCTCGAAGCGAGTCTGCTCGTCGAAGCGCTTTGGGTAGCTTGGATCGGCGCCGGATTCCTCGAAAAAGCCGTTGGCGCGCGCCACCGTGCCACGCACCGAGAAGACCCGGGCGTACCACTCGCCCAATCCGGGGACACGGGCCATGCCAAACAACGCCTTCCCTTCGGCGTAATCGACCACCGGCGTGATTAGGGCGAGCTTGGTGACGCGCTCGGGGTGGGCCGCCGCAAAGGTTGCCGCGATCGCGCCGCCAAACGAAGCCCCCACCAGGTGAATGGGGCCTTCGATGTCGAGCACGGCGAGCAGGTCTTCGAGCTGACGCTGATAGAG
>CAMYJN010000368.1 GCA_947258625.1 uncultured Polyangiaceae bacterium
CCGTCGAAGGTGACCTTGGTGCGGTAGTCCTCGGCCTTCCATTTGACGTAGCTCCCGACCATGACGGCGGGGAAGTCCTTGGCGATGCGTTCGAGCAAGCTTGCGATCTCGCCTTCGCCGCTGAGGGTGTAGACGGCTTGAGAATGGAATTCGTGCCCCCGGTCGAGCCGTTTGCGTAGGTCAGCAAGCTTCAGCTCGAAGATCTCGGGAACACCGGGGAGCACGAATACGTTTTCGATGACGACGGTCGGCCAGGGAGCGTCGGAGCTGCGAATCATCTCTCCCCCCTCGGGCATGTTGGCCATGCGGAAGTGGGCTTCGGTCGCACGGTCGCCATAGTAGTGGCGGATCATCTTTTCGACGGCCTCGGAACGAACGACCGGCCGGTCGAAGCAAGCGGCCACGCCGTCGATGGTCACGTCATCGTGTGTCGGGCCGACACCGCCGCTAGTGAATACGAGGTCGTGAGTGGCACGCAGGGCGCTGAGGTCTTTCGCAATCGTCTCGACTTCATCGGGGCAGACGACGACACGCCGAAGCTCGATACCGAGCTCGAATAGCGTGCGCGCGAGAAACGTCGTGTTGGTGTCGACGATCTTGCCGGATAGGATTTCGTTTCCGATGATCAAGGCTGCGGCGGTACGAGGCATGTCACTCCTGGCCTAGCTCGATTCCAAGGGCACGGGCAACCGCAACGAGCTCTCCGTCGGGCGGCACACGTTTGAGATTCGCCACCGCAGCCTCGAGAGGCACCGCGACGATGTCCTGGCCTCGCAGGGCGACGACTTGGCCTGTGTTGTCGTGGTAGCAGAGCTCTGCGGCACGCACCCCAAAACGCGTGCCGAGAATCCGATCGAAAGAGGAGGGCGAACCGCCGCGCTGCAAATGCCCGAGAACGGTCACTCGGATCTCATGGTCGATGCGTCCTTCGAGCAACCGGGCCAGTTGGAAACCGGAACCATCGAGGCGCTGGGGGAGATGGTCGTGCTTCTCGGTGATGCTCGAGACGGTGCCACCGAGGGGCTTGCTGCCTTCTCCGACGACGACGATGCTGAAGTTGTCGGAGGGAGACGAACGCTCTGCGATCTTCTCGATCACCCGATCGACATCGTACGGAATCTCGGGGATGAGAATGACGTCCGCGCCGCCCGCAACGCCCGACATCAGCGCGATCCAGCCCGCATCATGCCCCATCACTTCGAGGATCATGACTCGGTCGTGCGCCTCGCCCGTGGAATGGAGGGCGTCGATGGCGGCGGTCGCCGTGGTGACGGCGCTATCGAGACCGAAGGTGAGATCTGTCGCTGCAAGGTCATTGCCGATGGCTTTCGGAATCCCCACGACTTGAACGCCAAGCTTTGCGAAGCGCATGCCGATATTCATTGTTCCAGCGCCGCCCACGAGAACCAATGTGTCGATCTCGACCTCATTGAGCTTGGCCAGGACTCGCTCGGACACGTCGATGGTCTTCGAGGCGCCGTCCGCGCTGGTCGCCCCGTAGGCAAAGGGGTTGGCCTTATCGGAGCAGCCCAGGATGCTGCCGCCTTTCGGCAGGATGCCTCGCACATCCGATCGCAGGAGCCGGACGACGCGGCTGGGTTCCTCGATCAGGCCAGCGAAACCGTCTTCGGAGCCGTATACCTGGAGGCCCAGGCCGGTGGCCGTCTTGACGAACGCGCGCAGCACGGCATTGAGTCCGGGGGCGTCGCCGCCACCGGTCAAGATGAGGACGCGACGGACTGTCTCCTCTTTCTGCTCACGGGCGAGGTTGTCATCCGTCATTCGCGACTCTCTTCCCCGAAATCTCGTACATCGCGATTGCTGCGGCCACCGATGCGTTCAGCGAGTCCATTGGGCCTCTCTGAGGGATCTGAACCACGATATCACAGCGTTGTCGAACCATTCGGCGTAGGCCTTTGCCCTCCGACCCGATTACCAAGATACGCCCCGCGGTGCTTGGCGCGAGCTCCTTAATTTCGATGTCCGCGCCGGCGTCGAGCCCGATGATCTCCATTCCAGATTCGGACAGCGTGAGCAAGGTCCGCTGAAGGTTGATGACACGCGCAATCGACGCGTGCTCGGTCGCTCCTGCCGAGGCGCGCACGACCGCGCTCGTGATCCCAGCAGCGCGATGTTTCGGGAAAATCACGCCGTCGAGGCCGAGGGTCACTGCACTTCGAATGATGGCGCCCAAATTCTGGGGATCGGTGACCTGGTCGAGGGCGACCAGCACAGGCGCACCCTCGGCGTGGGCAAGGATCTCGTCGAGCTCGCAGAACTGGTAGTCGTCGGCAAGCGCAACGACACCTTGGTGCCTCACACCGTCACTCAAGCTGTCGAGCTCCGCCCGATCTCGGTTCGCGATCGGAACGCTTTGAGCTTCTGCAGCTTCGAGGACATCTGGAAACGCGCGCTGCGGTTCGGTATAGATTTGGCGGACCTTGGCATTGCCGCGCAGACCTTCGAGCACGGGCCGCCGTCCTGCAAGCACGCGCGTCATTGCGAAAGCGCCGCTCGCACTTGGCGCTCGATCTCCGCTGCGGCACCTGCGGGATCAGCCGCATCGCGGATCGGCCGGCCCACGACGAGTAGGTCGGCGCCCGCTGCGATCGCGTCGGCCGGGGTCATCACGCGTTTCTGATCCCCGACGTCTGCGCCGGCTGGTCGAATCCCCGGTGTCACGAGAAACGCCTCTTCTCCCAGCGTGGCGCGCAAGGCCGCGCACTCATGCGCGGAGGCAACGAAGCCCCGGAGCCCAGCATCCCAGGCCAGCTTCGCCAGCCTGTCCGCTGCGTCGCGCGGCCCTCCAGTCAATCCAATGGCTTCGAGCGCCGCAGCGTCGAGACTGGTCAACACCGTGACCGCCAGGAGGCGAGTCGAGCCTGCGTTGATGAAGGCCTGATGCAGGGATTCGTGCCCGGCCGCCCCGTGCACCGTCAGGTAGGCGACGCCCATCGATGCGGCACGGGCAACCGACCGCCCCATCGTCGCTGGGATATCGTGAAGCTTGAGATCGAGAAAACACTCGGCACCGGCAGCGTGGACCGCTTCGACGGCAGCTGGACCCACCGCCGTGTAGAGCTCCAGCCCCACCTTGAAAGCGCCCACGTGCTTTTGTGTTTGCTGGATCAGCGCTTTGGCTGCCTCGAGGTCTGGAACATCGAGGGCGAGTGCGATACGCGACCGCGGGTCGATTTCAACCATGAGTCACCGCAGCAACGCTACGGTGCAGACTAGAGGCTGTCCAGCCCCGCCAGTGGATCGTCGGTGTCGGCCTTGCGTCGCTTCGAGCTTCCGCGCCGTTTCGCCGGGGTGCTCGGAGCCGCGGCCCGGCGCGCCGCTGCGGCAGCCTGTGCCTCGCGCTTTGCTTGTTCCGCGAGACGGGCCTGCTCTGCTTCGGCTTCGGCCCGCTTCTGCGCTTCGAGCTCTGCAGCTGCACGGGCCTGTTCGGCTTCACGCGCGGCGCGCTCGGCGTCCATCTTCGCCGCCAACGCAGCAGCCTCGCGATGTTCGATCTTTGGCTTGTAGTATCCAAAGTAGGAGCCGGCACCAAGGCCAAGGACCAAGACAGCCACTGCCGCCAGTAAGCCTGGGTGGACACCCTTGCGCTGCTGCGCACTGATTGCTGCCAGCTCGCGCTCATGATCGAGCATGCGTGCGTGGGCCTCCGCCTTCTCGCGCGCGTCCTGCTCCAAACGGACGCGCAATTCTGCTCCCTCGCGCTCTCGCGCGGCCAGCTCTTCAGCTTCGCGGATTCGCTTCGCTTCAGCCTGCCGCGCTTCCTCTTCGGCGCGCAGTCG
>CAMYJN010000369.1 GCA_947258625.1 uncultured Polyangiaceae bacterium
GGGCTAACGATCCGGACTATCCCGTCGACGACAACGATCCGAATACCGCCGGCACCGGCTTCTTTGACGAGCCAACCGAGCTCGACGACGGGCTCGGCAACACGGTCGATCAAGATCCAGAAATCGCCGACCGCGCCGCGCACGACTACTCCGTCGGCAACAGCAACTGCGCGGGCGCCTTCGCCCCGAGCGGGACGGACTGGACGACTGGCTGGACGGACTACTCCGCCAACTAGAACCAGCGACTCCGATCGGCACAACCTAGTGCCGACCCACAAACGCGACCGCCGCCCCCATCCAGGGAGCGGCGGTTTCGTTTTAACCGCTGTCACGTGTTGTTCACAATCTCGGCACCCTGCCGGGCCTCAAGATCGCATACGTTCGCACTGTCCAACCACAGCCTCCCCAAGAGCACCAGTCACAGACACCATCCACCATCCACCACCCAGCCCCGGTTGCGCGAGCACGCAATCGGGGCCCTTTAATTCGCGCGGCTAGTGCAGTAGCATCGCCGCATGGACTACCCGCACTTTCACAAGAACCGCACGAATCTGCTCCTCCACATCGTGGTGGTGCCGCTGTTCGTCTTGGGTGTGGTCTATGCGGTCGTGGCCGTGTCCCAAGGCCGCTGGTTCGCCGCGCTGCTCTCGCTCTTGCTCCCCGTCGTCTCCCTCGCGATTCAAGGCTTCGGCCACAAGATGGAGCCCAATCCGCCGCTCCCCTTCGAAGGCCCAGGCGAGTTCGTGACGCGGATCTTCACCGAACAGTTCTACAGGTTCCCGAAGTTCGTTCTGAGCGGTGACTGGCTGCGGGCGGTTCGATCCTCGCGTTGAGCCGCTCGTACCGCAATTCGCACCCCTCAGCTCGGAGCTGGGATGCAAGGACCGGTGCGGGCGAGGCGAACGCCAGCCATGTCGGCAAAGCAAACGTTCTGATAGGTCTGATCGTCACAACCACATACCGGGCTATCGGTGTCGGGGCACATGGTTGGCCGTTCGGTGCACACGCCGAGCCCGCCCTCGCACAACCCTGTTGCGCAGAGCTCTGTGGCGGCACAGTCGTCGTTGGACCGGCACGCCGCATCGATGCGGCCCGCGTCTCCACAACCCTGCAGCAGGAAGACGATGAGGCCCGCGGCGAGCGCCAGCAGACCGAGGAAGACGAGGATACGCATCGACATGAGACCAGACGGTAGCCCAAGACCAAAGGCGGGCGTTGGCGCTTGCCCAGATCGTTTCGAAAATGTTGCAGGTGGCATCATCGCGATCGCGGCTAGAGCGTGCTTTGAAAGAACCGCCAGGCCGCCACGGCGGCGTTGATGTCTTGGCTGGTCGGTCCGATCATGTTTTCGGGCAGGTATTGCCAACCGGACGGCCAGGTGTGACCCGCGCCCTCTACCGCGAAGAGCTCGACTTTGGTGCCCTCCGCACAGCCCGTAGCCTTGTGCCGCTCGATTCGGGTTCCGTCGGTGGGAACGAAATCGGGGATCTTCGACACGGCGACGTTCGTGCAGCCGTCATGGCGTCTCCAAAACGAGAAAGTTCGCTCGACCGAAAGCACCCGACCGAGCTTCTGACCACCGAACTGCACCATCCCTCCGTCCCAGGGCACGATCGGGTCCTCCGTCCCGTTGATCATCAGGGCTGACAACGGTTCTTTACCACAACGCCAGCGCCTACGTGCGACCTCGTAGGGCATCGCGCCGATGATCGCTGCAAACCCCCGAAGCTTGTTGGTTCGCTCACACGCGAAGCGATGCGTCATCATCGCGCCGTCCGACACCCCGACGAGAAAGACCGCGTCGGGATCGACGTTGCGCCTCTCGACGAGGTTGCCGATCAGCGTCGCGAGGAAACCGACGTCGTTGACGCCCTCGCGCTGCGCAACATAGGGTTTGGCGTTGCGCCCATCGTTCCAGTGGCCGCCAATGCCCTGAGGATAGACCACCAGGAAATCGTCCTCCGCAGCGAGTTTGTTGAGCTTTCCGAAGGTCAGCGCGACCACGTCGTCGTCGTCGCCAAGCCCGCCATGCAGCACCACGACCATCGGCCGAGACAGACCTTCGTCTGTCCTCAGGCGAGGATCGAAGACGCCGACATCTCGCACGATCCCCTCGTGCTTGAAGACGTAGCTCTTCGACTCTCCCGCATCGTTCATCCCGCTCGCAGACGGAGCCGACCTACACGCGGCGAGCAACAACACCACGAGGGAACACAATCTACCGATGTTCGCTTCCGAAAACATCTCAACTCTCACTGCGCGGTGGGGAAGTCCACATCAGACCTGGTACCACGCAATTCGGTCCCGCAGGAGCTCAAGAAGGGCTGGAGGAGCCGATGCAGACCGTCACCGTCGAACCGCCGTTCGTACCGGCTTCCGTCACGGGTTCACAGGCGTAAGCCGTTCTGCAATCGCTAGAATTCACGCAGCTCACGAGGCAGACCCAGCCGCTCGTCAGCTCCGCGCAGGAGGACCCCTGGGGACAATGCCCGGACTGGCCGCAGGAGATGGTGCAAATGCCATCGGGGAACCGATCATCGATCTCGCAAAGGCGTTCATCGCAATCGATGTTGTTCACGCACGAACCACCGACCAAGGAACTTTCGTTTCCAGCGGTGCCGGCTGGGCGAGAGTCACCGCAGCCCATCCAAGACGTCATCGCGATCAGCGTCATCGAAACGATGGATAACGATCTCACCATCGCCTGACGGTAGATCAGAGACTGCCCCCGGACCAGCGATCTGCCCGCCCCCCATGTGACATTCGTGTCACCTTTTGAACCGCGCAGGAATGAGCCACCCTCGCTGTGGAAGACGGCGCCGGCCGCTTCGGTTTGTGTAGCGATGCCGCCATCCCTATGCTTATCCGGTGCTTCGCTTGGTCGCTGCCTTGCTCCTCGCGGGATTGGTCTCGAATGGGGCGTACGCGCAGACGACTTCTCAGGCCGCGACTGAACAAGAGAAGAAGCCGCTGATCACGCCGCCGAAGCTCATTCGCTTCGTCGAGGCCGACTACCCCGAAATCGAAGGCGAAGAGCCCGAGGAGACGGAGGTCGAGCTCGACATCGTCGTCGGCAAAGATGGGCGAGTCACCGAGGTGAACGTGGCGCTCTCGGCTGGAGAGGCCTTCGATGAAGCCGCACTCGCGGCCGCCCGTCAGTTTGTCTTCGAGCCGGCACGCACCGACTGGGAGCCCATTGCCGCGCGCATTCGCTACCGATACGTCTTCGAGCTCAAAGCGCCCCCTGAGGAGATCTCGACGGGCTGGCTTTCGGGTACCATTTTGCTCGCCGAAGACGACAGCGCGGCGGGCTCGGTCGGCATCGAGATTGCCACCGAACGGGGTGAGCTCGTCCGAGACCTGGTTTCGGGACCGGACGGGACTTTCATCGCGACCGACCTCGAACCCGGGAAGTACGAGATCACCGTCGTGGGCGGCGAGTACGGGGACCTCGAAGCTGAAGAGGAGCTTGCAGCGGGGCAGGTCACCGAGGTGATCTACCGGCTCGGCGCCAAGAAGCGGGCTGCGTACCGAGGCTTTGGAGAAACTGCCGTCATCGATGCGCCACCACGCGAGGTCGTGAAGCGCACGATCGACAAAGAAGAGCTGACCCGCATCCCGGGTACGCGCGGTGATGCGCTACGTGCGGTGGAGCTTCTGCCCGGCGTCGCGAGGCCTCCGTTTGGAATCGGCTTGCTCATCGTTCGCGGTTCGGCGCCGCAGGACAGCGAGTCGTTCATCGATGGCATCCCCGTTCCGCTAATCTACCACTTCGGTGGCCTCACAAGCGTCTACAACTC
>CAMYJN010000370.1 GCA_947258625.1 uncultured Polyangiaceae bacterium
TTCTTCGTCATCGGCCTGGAGATCAAGCGTGAGGTGGTCATCGGTGAGCTGAGCGATCGCCGAAAGGTCGCCCTGCCTGTCGCGGCGGCGCTTGGTGGCGTCGTTGCGCCGGTGTTGATCTATCTCGTGTTTCAATACGGCGAAGCGGGGGAGCGAGGCTGGGCGGTCCCAATGGCGACGGACATCGCGTTCGTCGTGGGTTGCATGTCGCTCTTAGGAAACCGCATCCCCCGCGGGCTGAGCATCCTCATGCTGTCCTTGGCGATCGTCGACGACCTCCTGGCGGTATTGGTGATCGCCGTCTTCTACACCGAGTCCATCAGTGGAGGCTGGCTGGCCGGCGCTGTCGTTGGAATCGCCGCGATCGTTCTATTGAGCCGACTCGGCGTTCGCTCGATCGGCATTTACGTGATCGCTGGCGTCTGGGTCTGGCTCTGCACGCTCGAATCCGGCGTGCACCCGACCGTTGCTGGTGTGGTCGTCGGCCTGCTGACGCCCGTTCATCCTTGGCTCGGTGGAGATCGGTTCCTCGGTTTCCTTCGGCACGTAAACGACACGCTCCGCAAGCCAGAGACCAGCATCGAGCGCGCCAAAGAGCTCGTCAGAGACCTTTCGTTCGCGTCGCGAGAGGCGGTGTCACCCCTGTTTCGCCTGGAGACTGCGCTTCACCCATGGGTGGCGTTCGTCATCATGCCGCTCTTCGCGCTCGCCAATGCCGGCGTCGAAATCGAGCTCGATCGAATTGGCGAGCCTGTGTCCCTTGCCGTGGCTGCAGGGCTGCTTCTCGGTAAGCCGATCGGAATTTTCGGCGCTTCTTGGCTGGCGGTGAAGGTCGGTTGGGCGTCGCGGCCCGAGGGCGTGACCTGGCCGGTCCTTGGCGGCGCGGCATTCCTCGGCGGCATTGGCTTCACCATGGCGCTCTTCATCGCATCGCTGGGCCTGTCCGGAGAGCTCTTGGTCTCGGCTAAGATTGGCATCATACTTGGCTCGTTTCTCAGCGCCGTCCTCGGCATGCTGATTCTATCGGTCGTCACTAAAAAGAACTGATGCGCCTTCTCATCGTAGCCTCGGTCCTAGTGCTTGCAGGAATCGCTCAGGCCCAGTCGGCGCCGGTATTCTACTCGTACACGGCTGGCTCTGGCCGGACAGTCTATGTGAACCGCTTCTCGATGGTGCCCCCGGAAAAGCGTTCGGAAGCTCGCGCCGTGGACCTTTCGCGTGTGAGTCTCAACGAACGACTGGCCGAGGATCTCGCTGACGCCGTCGAGGACGAGCTTCGCTACCTGAAGGACTCCGATCCGTGCAACGAGGCGCGCCTGGAGCGAACCGCTGGCGCATGGCGGCACGTTTGGCACCGCCACGGCCCCTGGATTCTAGCCAGCTTGGCGGCGATTCTCTTGGTGTTGATGACGCCCTGGATGGTTCAGCGAACACCCCCAGGGGCGTGGTCGCGTCTCTTAATGGTTGCCTTGCCGGCACTGGCGATGACTGCGCTGGTGGCGATTTCCGCAACCCGCGCCAGCAGCTCGCTAGAGGCGGTCGAGCAACTGTCCAAGCTCTGTGACGCGAACGAGAAAGAAGCCTCTCCAGAGAAGCAGATCGTCAGGCTCAACGAGATGCACTCCTACATCGAAGAACTCTACCAACAGCGGTTCACCGAAATCGAGGCCATCACGGAAATGGAATGAACAAACGTCCTAGCTACGATGATGACAACAAGTGTCCGCTTTGCGGCCGAAGCAACGATTGTGCCGTCGCTGCGGGTCGCGATCCGGATTCGTGTTGGTGCATGACGGCCACGATGAGCCCCAGCGCGCTAGCGTCGATTCCTTCCGAAGCACAGGGAAAGATCTGCATCTGCGCGCAGTGCGCCAGCCGCAATCCTTCAAAAGGCTGAGTCGAGTCTAGCCCGGAGAGGCGGCGGGGCCGCACGGATTACACTGGCTCGCCAGCGCGTCGTGCTCGACCTGGATGGTCGCGTGCTCGATGGCAAAGCGGATCGCGAGAGTCCGGTTTGCCGCATCGATGATGCCCTGGTGGTCGGCGTCTTCTGCGATGATCAGATGGGCAGTCGCGATGTTTCGTCCGCTCGTCAACGACCAAACGTGCAGATCGTGGGTATCCAACACGCCCGGAAGCTCCTCGAGGGCCGAGGTGACGTCTTGGATGGAGATGCCCTTTGGCACGCCTTCCATGAGAACGTCGAGCGTTTCTCGGACGAGTCCCCACGCGGAGTACAAGACGAGCGAGGCGATGACGAAGGATGCGACCGGGTCGGCCCAGCGCCACCCAAAGAGGTAGATCACGACGCCAGCGGACATGGCGCCGATGCTTCCCAAGGTGTCAGCCATGACATGCAGCCAGGCACCACGAACGTTCAGGTTGCTCTCGCGGCCCCCGCTGAGGATCATCAGGTTTGCCAAGTTGATCGCGAGACCACCTCCGGCGACCGCCAGCATCAAGCCGCCTTGTACTTCGGGAGGTTGGGCGAGGCGCTCCCAAGCCTCACGCGCGATCAATACGGACAGGGCGACTAGCGCAGCCCCGTTCACGAGCGCGGCGAGAATCTCGGCCCTGTGAAAACCGTAGGTACGCTGCATGGTGGCCGGGCGCTGAGCCAAGGTCACCGCCATCACAGAGAGGCCGAGAGCGGCTGCGTCTGAAAACATGTGCCCCGCGTCGGCAAGCAGGGCCAAGGAGTTGGCTGCGAGGCCTCCGACGACTTCGGCAACCATGTAAGTGGCCGTCAGCGCAAGCGCGATGGACAATCGTCGACGGTTGCCCTGGACATCGGCGTCGGTGGCGTGATGGTGGTGGTGGTGCTGCCCCATCTGGACAGCTTGCGTACCACGCCCTCGAGTGTCGCGCGATCTAGCGGCAGTTCGCGGTAGTGGTTTCCCGCTCGCTGTAGTAAAAAACCGACTTCAGCGTGGTGCCCAACAAGGCCGTACTGTCAGGAGAAACCCCATGAGCGATAAGAAGGTTGTCACGTACCCCGGTGCCAAGTCCGATGTCCATTGGGACGGGCGCCTGTGCATTCACATCGGTGAGTGCGGCCGGGCCAGCAACGAGCTCTTCATCGGCGGCCGGCAACCCTGGTGTCAGCCCGATCTGGTGGACCCGGATGAGGTTGCGGAAGTGGTCGGTCGCTGTCCGTCGGGCGCCTTGACGTACGAGCGCAAAGACGGAAGCAGTCACGAGGTCGCGGATGCCGAGAACGTCGTCCACGTGATGTACAACGGTCCGCTTTACGTTCGGGGAGACTTGGACGTGGACGGCGCCGCCAAAGACATGCCCGGAGTCCGCTTCCGCGCGGCGCTTTGCCGTTGCGGGCAATCGAAGAACAAACCGTTCTGCGACAACAGCCACGAAGAGGCGAACTTTAAAGACTATGGAGCGGTCGGAGACAGCGGGGAAGGGTTCGAAGCGCCCGGCGGGACCCTCAAGGTCGGCCGCGCGCCCAACGGGCCGCTCTTGCTCAGTGGCAACTTCACCATCGTTGCGGCAAGCGGGCGCAAAGCTTGGACCGGAAAGAAAGCAGCCCTCTGCCGCTGCGGGCATTCGCAGAACAAACCGTTTTGCGACGGTTCACACAAGGCGGCGGGCTTCCAGGCCGACTGAGCGCCGTTGCTGAGCTGAAGGAGGTCTAGGTGAGCTTCTCGACGATGATGGGCCGGCCGCTTCTGATCTCGGATTTGTTCGAGCACGGTCGGCGTTTTTACCAAGGCAGCCGTGTGATCACCGTCGCTGAGGGTGGCGACCGGGTGGCCAGCTATGCCGAAGTCGCCAATCGC
>CAMYJN010000371.1 GCA_947258625.1 uncultured Polyangiaceae bacterium
GAGTGTGCCATGCGTGCGGGGAGCCTAGCATGGTGCTACAACGGCGGCGTGAGAATCGGGGTTCTAGCCTTGGCCGCATCGCTCTTGGTAGCGGCCTGTTCGACGACGATGACGGGGCGTAAGCAGCTCACGCTCATCGATGACGCCAAAATGGATGCGATGGGCATCGCGGCATTTTCCAGCTTGAAGCAGGAAGGCAAGCTCAGCCAAGACAAGGCGCTGAACGCCTACGTGGGTTGCGTTGCGGCGGCGATCGTCAAGGTCGTGCCGAAGGAGTACGGCCCCAAAGACGGCCGTTGGGAAGTCCTGGTCTTCGACGACCCGACGCCCAACGCATTCGCGCTGCCCGGCGGCAAGATCGGCGTCCATGTCGGCATGCTCGACATCGCTGCGACACCGGGGCAGCTCGCCGCGGTCCTCGGCCACGAGGTCAGCCATGTCTTGCTGCGCCACGGAAACGAGCGGATGTCGCAGTCGATCTTGGCGGATACGGCCATGAGCACCGCCTCGGTCGCGGCGGGTGCAGCGGCGCCGGAGTACCAAGACTTGATTGTCGGTGGGCTCGGCGTGGGCGCCCAGTTTGGGGTGCTCTTGCCATTCAGCCGAAAACACGAGAGCGAAGCCGACGAAGTAGGGCAGATCTTCATGGCCAAGGCGGGGTTCTACCCAGCCGAGGCGATCACGCTCTGGCAGGCGATGGCGAAGGCCGGCGGCCCGGGGCCCGCTCAATGGCAGTCGACGCACCCGTCGGACGAGACCCGCATTCAGCGTCTCCGCGCCAACCTTCCCAAAGCCATGAAGGCATACGAGAAAGCGCGCGCCGCGGGGAAGAGCCCCAGGTGCACGCGCCCTCCCGACGAGTGGATCAATCCCGAAGCGTTGCCGTAGGGCTCAGGCGTTTGCCTGGACGAAGCGCGCGACGGCTTCGCCGATCTCAGTCGGTGAATCTTCTTGGATGAAGTGGAGCCCCTTCACCGTAATCTCTTCTTGATTGGGGAGCTGGCGCGCGAACTCGCGTTGCGGACCGATCAAGATGATGCCCGGGTCGGCGTTGATGAAGAGCTTCGGTGGTGACTCGCTCGATTGGAGCCAGGTGGAATAGGCGTCGACGATGTCGTGGACGTCTTTGGGATCTCCGCCGATCGGGATCTGGCGCGGCCAGGTGAGGGTGGGGCGACGCGACTCCCCCGGCTCGGTGAAGCGCTTGCGGTAACGGCCCATCTCCGCATCGCTGAGCGTCCGTATGATCGACGAGGGAAGGATGCGTTCGACGAACACGTTCTTCTGCAGGATGATTTCCTCACCGGCCGGAGATCGCATCGCTTGAAAGATCTTTCGGGCGTCTTCGGCCCACTCGTCCCAGCTTTCGAGCGGGCGGACGATGGCCTCCATGTAGGCGATGCCCTGGACCTGCTCGGCGTGGTGGTGGGCCCAATGGAAACCGAGCCCAGACCCCCAGTCATGAATCACCAGAAAGATAGGCTGGTTGCCGACCACGGCGTCGAACCAGGCATCCAGGTAGCGGCGGTGATCGACGAAGCGGTACCCGCTCGAGCTTTCCCCCGAGTCGCCCATGCCGACGAGATCGGGGGCGAGACAGCGTGCGACCGGAGCGACCTCTTTGATCACATTGCGCCACAGGTAGGACGAGGTTGGATTCCCGTGGAGGAACACCGCGATGGGGCCGTCGCCGCCGGTGTCCACGTAGGACATCTCGCTGTCTTGGACGGCGACGCGTCTTCTCGGGTGTGGGTCTTCGGCTGAGATCGCGCTCATGGTGTATAGTCCGCCGGATGACCGTAACCCGCAAATGGAGCGCGCCGAAGAGCGATTCCTTGGTTCCGTTCGACGGTAGCTTTCGAACTGCCGAAGCGCCGACGGCGCCCGCAGGGAAAGTCGACAAGGATGCGGTGAAGGCCGAGCGCCGCGAGCACACGGCCGAAATCTACGAGCTGCAGCGCAAGCTCTATGCCGACAATCGATACGCCGCGCTCTTTGTCTTTCAGGCGATGGATGCCGGAGGGAAGGACGGCACGATACGGAACGTCTTCACCGGAGTGAATCCGGCTGGTTTTCAGGTATCGTCGTTCAAAGCGCCGTCAGACGAGGAGCTCGACCACGACTTTCTTTGGCGGGTTGCCGAGCGGTTGCCCGAACGCGGCCGGATCGGCGTCTTCAACCGCAGCCACTACGAAGAAGTGTTGGTGGTTCGTGTACATCCGGAGTTTCTGCGGGGTCAGCGCTTGCCCAACCTGAACCTCGAGACGCTTTGGAGCGAGCGTTACGAATCGATTCGGAGCTTCGAGAAGCACCTTGCCAAAAACGGCACCATCATCGTGAAGTTCTTTCTGAATGTTTCTTTGGAGGAGCAAAAGAGACGACTGCTCCGCCGAATCGAGAAGCCGAGCAGGAACTGGAAGTTCAACCCGGGTGACGTCAACGAGCGAGAGCGCTGGCCCGACTACATGCGGGCGTTTGAAGACGCGCTCAACGAAACTTCACGTCCCTGGGCGCCCTGGTATGCGATCCCGGCGGACAACAAACCCTACATGCGGCTCCAAGTCGCCCGCATCGTTCGGGAGACGCTTCAGAATTTGGGCGTCGACTTTCCCAAAATCGACGAAGCCGCACGGCTCGCTCTCATCGAGTGCGGTGAATCGCTCGAACGTTCATGACTGCGGCGCCTCCGATCGTGTTGACGGTGGCCGGTTCCGATCCCTCGGGTGGCGCCGGACTGCAGGCGGACCTCAAGACGATCCATCAGCACGGGGCATACGGCGCAGCGGTGCCAACCCTGATCACCGTGCAGGACAGCCTGGAGGTCGGGCGGGTCGAGCTGCTCCCCGCAGACCTCGTGCGTGCGCAGCTTTCGGCTGTGCTTTCGGATCTGGAGACCGCCGCGGCCAAGACAGGGGCGCTCGGCTCCCCGGCGGTGGCTCGTGTCTTGGGGTCCATCATGAAGGAGTCACGATTTGGCTGGGTGGTCGACCCAGTCTGGCTTCCCAGTCGGGGCGCGCCTCTGTCGCGGGGAGACATGGTCGCGGCCTACAAGGACGCCGTCATCCCATACGCCGACCTGCTCACTCCAAACGCGAACGAGGCAGGCTTGCTGGCCGAGATGCCCGTACGCACGCTCGACGACGCCCAAAAAGCTGCCGAGCGGATCGCCTCGCTTGGTGCTGCCGCGGTTTTGATCAAGGGCGGTCACCTCGAAGGCGCGGACCGAGGCACCGATCTCCTGCTACGTGACGGGGAGGTCAGCGTGCTGAAGGCCGCCAAGATCGTCCCCGGCCGTTTTCATGGCACCGGCTGCGCGCTCTCCGCAGCCATCGCGTCTCGACTCGCTTTCGGGGAGGACCTCTTCGCTGCCGTCGATGGGGCCAAGGCCTGGCTCGCCGGGGCTCTCGCCCATGCTTTCGCAGTCGGGAAGGGAGCCAAGCCGGTGAATCATCTCTGGCCTCTGGACGATAAACCTTAACTCCTTTCGAAGTTTTGCAAACCCAATAGTTGCCCCGCCTTTTGCGAGGCTGCTACATGCGAGCAGGTTTTCGGATGGCGCGGCGTCGCAAGAAGAAGGGGGCTCCGCAGATTGAGCTGCCCATGGACAGCATCGAGGACGCATCGCTCGTCGTCGAAGCCCAGCGCCGATACCTCAACTACGCGCTGAGCGTCATCACCTCGCGTGCGCTGCCCGATGTGCGCGATGGGCTCAAGCCGGTGCAGCGGCGCATTCTGTACACGATGTACAACGAGCTTCGGCTTCGGAGCGACGTCA
>CAMYJN010000372.1 GCA_947258625.1 uncultured Polyangiaceae bacterium
TCGCGAGCGCGGTCTGGGGTGGCACCGACGGACTCATCGCGGGAAACAGCACTCTCTTCATCGAGAACGTCATCGGCGTCCTCGCTGCCGCGGCCTATTCGATCATCGTCACGTTCGTGATTCTGAAGCTCCTCGACGTCACCATCGGTCTCCGGGTCAGCAAAGACGAAGAGAGCGAAGGCTTGGACACCAACCTGCACGGCGAAGAGGGCTACCACATGGGTGGCGCGGGGGCGATGACCGAGTAGCGCCGGCTCGTCGCGACCGACCGATTGTCCGGATTGTCTGGGGCCTGCGTTCGTCGTAGGTCTCGGGCATGGGTCTAGGCCGGTTCGTCTCGAGGTTGTTCGGCAAGCAAGCGGAGCCGCGGCCGCCTCTGCCCGAAGCGGAGGAGCGCGACTATTCGCTCCAGGAGCTGGCCGCCTACGATGGGTCCGATCCAAGCAAGCCGCTTCTCATCGCCATTCGGGGCCAGGTCTACGACGTGACGCGCGGCCAAGATTTCTACGGCCCTGGCGGGCCCTACGGCATGTTCGCCGGCAAAGACTGCACGCGCGCGCTGGCGAAGGTGTCGTTCGACGCAGAGCTCTTCACCGGCGACATCGACGGGCTGCAACCCGACGAGCTCGACAAGCTCGAAGAGTGGATTGAGATGTTCGAAGGGAAGTATCGACGGGTCGGGCGGCTGCGCTAGCGCTACGGCGATAACACGGGGCTCACCTGAAGCACTTGGCCGCCAGAGCCGCCGCCATCGTTGGTGATGTACAAGACGCCGTCAGGGCCCTGTCGCGGCGAGCGAAGTCGTCCCTGGTCTTCGATCACACGGAAATCATCGGTCACTTCTCCCTGGGCGCTCACGGAGTAGATGTGAAGGTGCGCCGCTTTCAGGGTCGCCACGGCGAGCACGCCGTCCCAGTCTCCCCACTGGCTTCCCTCGATGAAGGTGGCGCCTGAAAGCGCCAGGGTCGGAGACCCGCTTGACCAAATCGCCTCGATTGCATCGGGGAACGCCACCAGGTCGGTCATGGGGACCGACTCGGTGTAGCCAGGCACCGGGTCCCAGCCGAAGTTTCCGGCCACGAGCAGATTGACTTCGTCGTCGACCGACGGACCATGCTCTGCCGAGACGCCTAGGTCGTCCGAGGCGCGAAACGCCATGCCTTGGATGTTGCGATGACCTTTGGAAAACCAGCGCTCGCCGCTCGGGTTGTCGGGCGCAGCGTCGCCGTTTCGATCGATGCGAAGCACCTTGCCGCCGAGCGAGTCGTCATCCTGGGGTGTCGCACCGATCGCTGCATCGCCGGTGCCCACCCACAGGCGGTCATCAGGGCCGAACCGGGGCCGGCACCCGCTGTGACGTCCGCTGCTGTACGGCATTCCGGTCACGATGTCGGTCCGTTCAATCACCGCGTCTCCGTTCTGTGTCAGCTCGTAGCGTACCAAGCGCACATCGGTCGCGGTGCCCGCATTCGAGGCCATGCACACGTAGACGTAGCCGTTGTTCGCAAAGTCGGGATCGACTTCGAGGCCCAACATCCCTCCCTCGCCGTTCGCGACGAGGTCGGTCGGTGCGATCGTGACGGGCGTCGAACCGACTCCATTGACGTACACGTTGAGTGGACCTGACCGCTCGGTGACAAGCACAGTTCCGTTGGGCAACCAGGCGATGTCCCATGGTTTGGTCAGGCCAGAAATGAAAGGCGTGACATCCAAGTCGACCAAGGTGTTGCCGCCTCCGGCGCCGGCCATGCCGGCGGAACCTGCCATGCCGCCCGCGCCCGCCGTGCCGCCGGCACCTGCATCGCCGCCGGTGCCAACGTTGCGGCCGGCGCCATCGGTGTTACTCGTCGATTCCCCACATGCCCCCAACAACAAGGCACAGACCAAGAAGGTTCTTAACCCCACGATGTTAACTTTGCTGCTGGCGACTCGAGATTCAAGCCGATGGAAACCGCCGGTAGGTCCATGTAACCACGCTGCCTACGCATAGGGCGGTCATCGCGTAGCGAAATGGCAGTTTGAGGAGAGCCTCCTGTTCGGCTGCGGGAAACGTGGCTCAGCAAGACGGCCAAGAGTACCTGCTCCGGGGCCTGTTGACCACCGTTCGGCGGCGGCTCAGCCTCCCTCGGTGGACAACGAAAAGATCTTGAACGAGATGATGGGCAGCAGCTTGCGGGTGCTCAACCGCATCGCCGACTCGCCGTTTGTCGAACGGCTTGGGCTCGAAGATCGGGCTCAGAGGCTGGTTTACGAAGGAGCCAAGCGTGCGGCGGAGACCGCAGCAAGAGCCGCGAAGCGTTTTTCGCCCAAGCGCGCAGAAGACCGGCCTCGAAGCTCGAAGAAATTCGATCTGACCCTGACCGAAGAACAGCAGCTGATGCGAGACACGCTTCGGCGGTTTGCCGATGACGTGATGCAGCCCGCGGCCCGAGGCGCCGATGATCGCTCGTCGACGCCCGACGGCTTCCTCGAGGCGTTCAGCGAGTTCGGTGCGATCGCCATGTCGGTGCCCGAGGTGCTCGGTGGGGCGGCGGAGCGGGTGTCGGCCGTGTCCCAGATGCTCATCGTCGAAGACCTCGCACGCGGCGACATGGGCCTGGCCTACGCCGCGCTCGCCCCATTGTCGTTCGTGAACGCACTGGTCCATTGGGGGAGCGATGCGCAGCAATCACGCTTGCTTCCGCCGTTGCTGGATGGGGAAACCAGCGCAGCGACCGTCGCGGTTGTGGAGCCTCATCCCCTTTTCGATCCGGGTGCGCTGCGAACCACCGCCAAGAGGCGCGGCTCGGACTACGAGCTCAGTGGCGAGAAATCGATGGTCGCCCTGGCGGATCGCGCGCAGTGCTTCTTGGTCGCGGCAGAGGTGCCCAAGGTTGGGCCCCGATTCTTTTTGGTGGAGCGGGACGCCGAAGGCGTCGAAACGCTCGAAGAGCCGGCGATGGGATTGCGGTCGGCAAGCCTCGGCCGTGTGAAGCTCAACAAGGTTCGGGTCGGGTCCGACGCCCTCCTTGGAGGCGAAGCGGCTCTCAAGGCCGAAGGTAAGTCGGCCTACGACGACGGCATGAATCGCGCGCGCATCGGCTGGAGCGCGATGGCGCTTGGCACCTCGCAGGCCTTGCTGGATTACGTGATTCCGTACTGCAACGAGCGGCTTGCGTTTGGGGAGCCGATTTCGCATCGGCAGGCGGTCGCGTTCATGGTGGCCGACATCGGCATCGAGCTCGAGTCGATGCGGATGCTCGTGTATCGTGCCGCCGGGCGCATCGACGCCGGCCTCAAATGCCGCAGGGAAGCGTACCTTGCGCGGACGCTCTGCTCCGAGAAGGCGATGGAGATCGGAACCAATGGGGTGCAGCTGCTTGGCGGCGCCGGCTTCATCAAGGACCACCCCGTCGAGCTTTGGTATCGACAGCTTCGTTCCATCGGCGTGATGGACGGCAATCTGCTGCTCTGAGGGATTCAGATGATTTATTTGGAAGTACCAAAGAACCTCAAGCTCGTCGTCAACCAAGCCCACCAGGTTGCCAAGCACATCTTTCGGCCGATTTCGCGCAAGTACGACCGCGCCGAGCACGACTATCCAAAAGAGCTCGACATGCTGGCCGCGCTCATGGACGGCTTGAGCGCCGGTGGCGGACCACAGGGCGGTGGCGTCGATTCGCTTCAACGCGAGGAGGGCGCGAACGGAGGCGTTCGCAATGGCGGCAACATGACGACCTGTCTCGGGCTGACGGAGCTCTGCTGGGGCGACGTGGGTCTCGCGCTGTCCAT
>CAMYJN010000373.1 GCA_947258625.1 uncultured Polyangiaceae bacterium
AAATCTCGAGGAGTGGATGATGAGCAAGCACAACTGGAGCGCAGAGGCGCTTGGTGACCAATCCGGCCGCGTCGCAATCGTAACCGGATCGAATAGCGGAATTGGGTTCGAAACCGCCCGCGTGCTCGCCGGCAAAGGCGCAATCGTGGTGATGGCATGTCGGAATCTCGATAAGGCCAATCCAAAAGCCAACGAGATCCGCGCAGCGCACCCAGGCGCCGATGTCGAAGTGATGCAGCTCGACCTGTCGGATCTCGGCTCGGTTCAGCGTTTCGCCGAGGCGTTTCGGGCCAAGCACTCGCGCCTCGACCTCTTGATCAACAACGCGGGCATCATGGTGCCTCCGTATGGCAAGACCGCCCAGGGATTCGAGACGCAGTTCGGGGTCAACCATCTAGGCCATTTCGCGCTCACTGGATCCCTGCTCGACCTGATCACGAACACACCTGGGTCGCGCATCGTGACCGTCAGCAGCATCGCCCACTACATGGGCAGAATAGACTTCGCCGACCTCAACTGGGAAAAGGGCTACAGAGCGCAAGCGGCTTACGGGCAAAGCAAGATCGCGAACCTCCTGTTCACCTACGAGCTTCAGCGACGATTGGCTGCGGCTGGTAAGGATACGATCGCCGTGGCGGCACACCCTGGCTGGACCGAAACCAACCTCCAAGAGCACGCCAAGGGCGTGAAGTTCTTGAACCGCTTCCTCGCGCAGGAGCCCTTGATGGGCGCCCTACCCACGCTCTACGCAGCGACCGAGCCAGGCGTGAATGGGGCGGAGTACTTCGGCCCCCGCGGCTTCATGGAGATGAACGGGCCGCCCAAGAAGGTGAAGTCCAACAGGCGATCGCACGATCGCAACGTCGCTGAACGCCTTTGGAACGTCTCCGAAGAGCTCACCGGCGTCCACTTCCAGATCTAGGCTCTGCCCTAGTCGCGCTTCCGGATGAGCGATGCGCTGACGCTTGCACTGACACTGACACTGACACTGACACTGACACTGACACTGACACTGACACTGACACTGACGCTGACGCTGACGCTGGCACTGGCACTGGCACTGGCACTGGCAGTGAGGCTGCCGCGCATGTGGTGGGGCGGTGTGTTGGACTGCGAGCGTGGCTTGGTTTGGTTACACCGCCCGCCCACCCCCACCCGTAATCCTCCCTGGCGCGGCGGTCGCTGCGCTCCGCCTTGCCGGCGCGTTGCGCCGTGCTTCGCCGTTCCGGCTCGCGCTGCCGCCTGCTGTCTTCTGGATGGTTGCTACAGTGCCACGCTTCTACACACCTGGATAGGAATGGAGGGGCTCGGAAAAAAGCGCGATATGGGGGTTCGGCGGCGTGTGAGTGACAAGCGGCCATGACAGCAACCACCGGCCGATTGGCGCGAGCTCCGAGGGGCGCCTTGCGTGGCCTCAGGCCCCAAGCCCCTCCGGCCACCCTTGCAAGTCGCCCCGTCCGCAGAACTCCCGCGTCGCGCTTTTTTCCGCGCCCCGTTGGAGATCTGTGGGCCAGAATTCGGAGCGAATTCGGCTGCTTGACAGGGGCGCAACTCACGCTATCCCCTGCACCCATTCCAGCGTAGCTCAGTTGGTAGAGCGGGCGACTGTTAATCGCTTGGTCATAGGTTCGAGTCCTATCGCTGGAGCCATCTTCTAGGTCTTCACAAGAGCGTGGGGGCCTTTTCTGTTTCTGCGGGGTGGGCGGGGCTATCGCCCGCTGGCTGGTGGCGGCGTTCGGATGCAGGCCAAGGTCTGTTCCGCGATTTCTAGCTCCTCGTTGGTGGGTACCACCAGTACCGCGACGGCGGTGCCTTCGCGGTGGATTGCGCGGCTGCCCATCGCCTTTGCCCGATTGCGGGTTTCGTCGAGCTCCACACCGAGCGCACCGAGTCCCTCGCAGGCCCGCTCGCGAATGTCTGGCGAGTTCTCGCCTACGCCGGCCGTGAAAACGATGGCGTCCAACTGACCCAGTGCCGCCGTGTAGGCGCCGATGTACTTGCGAATTCGATAGACGTACACGTCGAGGGCTAGACGTGCACGCGGGTCGCCGGCTGCCTCGCGCTGGAGGACGTCGCGCAGATCGCTGACTCCGCAGAGCCCTTCGAGGCCGCTCGCCCCGTTCAGGTCTGCATCGATCTCGTCGACGCTCATTCCCCGCTGACGCGCTAGGTAGATGAGCGCCCCGGGGTCGATGTCGCCGGCGCGGGTCCCCATGACCAAGCCTTCGAGAGGCGTCAGGCCCATGGAGGTATCCACGCTCTTGCCGTTCTCGATGGCGGTCGCGCTCGCACCGTTGCCCAGATGGAGCACGATCAGGTTGAGCTCGCCGAGCGGTCGGCCGAGTTGCAGAGCCGACTGCTTCGCCACGTACGCATGCGAGGTTCCGTGGAAACCGTAGCGGCGGACGCCGTGGGATTCGTACCAATACTCCGGGACCGCATACCGATAGGCGCGGGGTGGAATGCTCTGGTGGAAGGCGGTGTCGAAGACGGCGACCTGGGGAACGTCCGGTCGGCGGGCCATCGCTACCTCGATGCACAAGAGGTTGGCTGGGTTGTGCAGGGGCGCGAGCGGGGAGAGCTTCCGAATGGCCTCGATCACCCGTTCGTCGATCACGCAGGGGTCGCGGAACTCTTCGCCACCGTGAACGACTCGATGTCCGATGCCGACGAGCTCGCTGCCATCTTCCGCTACACCGCCGTCGCCGAGCAAGCTCATGATTCGGTCGAGGGCGGCGGCGTGGTTCCGGAGCGCGCAGTCGGTGACCTCTTCGTGGAACGCCCCCGTCGAATCCCGCTGTCCGTGAACGAGTCGGCTGCCCGGCTCGCCGATCCGCTCTGCGGCTCCGTTCGCCAGCAAGGCGCGCTCGCCCATCTCGAAGAGCTGATACTTGATCGAAGAGCTTCCGGAGTTGAGAACCAGAACCCTCACGACTCGCTCGACGGGGTCTGGGCCTGGATGGCCGTCACGGCCACGGTGTTCACGATGTCGGGCACCGTGCACCCCCGGCTCAGATCGTTGACGGGCTTCTTCAGGCCCTGAAGTATCGGCCCGATGGCCACGGCACCCGCTGAGCGCTGCACGGCCTTGTAGGTGTTGTTGCCCGTATTGAGGTCCGGGAAGATGAACACCGTGGCCCTCCCGGCGACCTGGCTGTCGGGGAGCTTTTTGCGCGCCACGCCGGCGTCGACGGCAGCGTCGTACTGCATCGGACCTTCGATCAGCAGGTCAGGTCGGCGCGAGCGTGCGATCTTCGTGGCTTCGCGGACGTGAGCGACATCTTCGCCGGAACCGGACGCGCCAGTCGAGTAAGAGAGCATCGCAACGCGTGGTTCGATCCCAAAGGTCGCCGCGGTCTCTGCGGAGCTGATGGCGATGTCCGCGAGCTGCTCCGCATTTGGGTTCGGGTTCACCGCACAGTCACCGTAGACCAGCACGCGGTCACGCAGGCACATCAGAAACACACTCGACACCACCGAGACGCCTTTCCGGGTGCGAATGAACTCCAGGGCGGGACGAATCGTATGCGCCGTCGTATGGGCGGCGCCGGAAACCATTCCGTCGGCCATTCCCTTGTAGACCATCATGGAGCCGAAGTAGCTCACGTCGCCCATGGCATCATGGGCACGGTGCTCGGTCACGCCCTTGTGCTTCCTCAAGTCCAAGTAGGTATCCGCGAAGTCGGAACGCCAGTCGGAAGTGAGCGGGTCCACGAACAGCGCACGGTCGAGCTGGACGCCCAGCGTGGAGGCCAACTCCCGAATTTCCGC
>CAMYJN010000374.1 GCA_947258625.1 uncultured Polyangiaceae bacterium
ATCGCGGCCCAGGTCGCTGCAATGAGCCCGCCCGAGCGGCTGCCGGCAAGCCCGTTCGACGCGTAAATGCCGCCCTTCCAAACTGGCGCGATGAAGTACTGGTACTTGCGGAACGACGGGTCGCGGTAGAGCACGACCGACGTGCCCTTGAGGCCGTAGCCGTACTTGTGGGTGTCGGCGGAGATCGAAGTCACGCCGGGCAAGCGGAAGTCGAAAGCCGGAATGTCGTAGCCGAGGGCTTCTCCCCAGGGCAGGATGAAACCACCGAGGCAGCCGTCCACGTGCAGGCCGATGCCGTGCTGCACGGCTAAGTCCGATAGTGCATCGATGGGATCGATGGTTCCGTACGGGTAGTTCCCGGCGGAGCCAACCAGGGCAATGGTGCGGTCGTCGATCCGGTCGCGCACGAAGTCGATGTCGACCAGGGTGCTCGCCGGATCGGTCGGTGCCTGGACGATCTCGATGCCGAGCAAGTGCGCGCCCTTGTGGAAGGCCGGGTGCGCGCTGTCTGGGATGATGACATTGGGACGATCGATGCCGCGTTCGTCGCGGGCCTTGTCCCGGTAGACGAGCAAAGGATTGATGATGCTCTCGGTGCCGCCAAAGCCAACGGCACCGCAGGCCTTGTGCGCTGGGTTCTGCTTTTCGACCTCGTCGCCGCTCATTAGGTCGAGGGACATTGCGATGATGTCCGACTCGAAGCGGGTCATGCTCGGGCAGATGTCGCGCTGAAGCGAGTTCACGTACGAAAAGAGACCACAAACCGCGTTCAGAAAATCATAGTGCTCGTGGTCGCCGCTGTACATCGTGCCTGAGCAGCGGCCGTTCTCCCATGTTTCGTCCTCGGCGACTGCAATAGCCCTAAGCTCCTCGAGAATCGCAGCGGTCGAACGGCCCTCCGATGGGAAGTTACGGATCACGCCGTGGCTTTCCGCGTATGGATAGAGACCCCTCATCAGGGATTCGATTGTGTCGCTCATCGGTCACTCCCAACGTTCAGCGCGCGAAACACGCTGCGGTTCCTTCTAAATGCACGGACGAACTGCGCAAACATCGCGTCGTATCGAGCGGCGAGCTCCCGCCGCGGCTCGTAGACCTGGGCCACGGGGATACGCGCTTCGATTTCCTCGAGTGAGAGCTCGCCGAGGTGATGAAAGGCGAGTAGTGCAAGGCCGCGGCTCGCGGCGTACTCCGAGTCTCCGAGCTGCGCTACGGGAAGCTGCAAGATGTCGGCGAAAATCTGCGCCCAGGCGGACGAGAGCGCCCCGCCTCCGTAAAACTTGATTCCGGGAATGTCCCGCTTAGCGAAGCGCGCGACCCGTCCGTGCACCCAGCGGAGGTTGAACGCCACGCCTTCGAGTACGGCCCGGCCGAGATGCTCGCGGGTCGTCTGAAGCGAAAGGTTCAAGAAGCCACCGCGCACTTTGCCGTCCTCAGCGGGTGTCACCGAACCGGTCAACCAGGGGAGAAACAGGACACCGTCGCTGCCAGGTTCGATCGTCGAGATGGCGCGTTCCAGGGCGGAAAAGCGATCGACGCGGCTTTGATCCCCGAAGCCGTCATGGGCGAAGACCAGGCGCTCGAGGAAGTAGTCGAGCGCGCCGCCGCCGATTCCCGCTTCCGCCATGACGAAGTATTGGCCGGGGATCGGGGACGGCATGCTCACCAGGGAGTTGCGTATGTCGGTCTTCTTGAAGTCGACGTGGGTGACGCACACCCCGGTCGTGCCGATCGAGATGCCGGCGTGGTCTCCGACGAATGCGGCGGCGCCGACGCCGCCCGCTTGCGTGTCGTTGATCGAGGGGAAGACGAGCGTTTCTGCGGCGAGCCCAAGGCGTGCGGCGACCTCGGGGAGTACGGGCCCAAGGGGCTCGTCTACTGGGACGAGGTCGGGGAGCTTTTCGGCGTCGAGCCCGGACCATCTGAGCAAGGTCGGGTGATAGAGGGGGTCGAGACGCCGGTTGTCGGTGAGCAGCATCAGGAAGCTCGAGCAGCGGTTGGTGACCGGGCGGCCGGACAGTCGCATCGCCACGTAATCCATCGGCTCGAGAAATGTCGCGGTCCGTTTGTAGACCTCTGGGCGCCCGAGCTTGAGCCAGCGCATATGGGCGAGCGAATCTGCGCCAGAGTCGAGCGGAGGGATTCCGTGAATCTGTACCCAGCGCGCCATCTGATACAGGTTCGGCTTCATGCGCTGTCCGCCGGGCAGGATGCTCAACCGGGCTGGTGCGCCTCGCTGATCCATCCATACGACCATGTTGCCGGTGGGACGACCGTCGCGGTCTACCGGGACGATCGATGAGTATTGGCTGGCGCAGGCAATCCCGCGCACGTCGTGCCGGTTTGGCAAAGAGGCGAGAGCCTCGTCAGCAGCAGACAGGACCTTCTGCCAAACGCGCTCGGCATCCTGCTCGGCGCCGCCATCCGGCGTGAGAATCGTCTCGATCGACCCGCGACCGGTGCCGAGGAGCGTTCCGTCGCGCCGGACTATGGCGGCCTTGACGTTCGATGTACCGAGATCGATGGCGAGAATTGGCAAACGCTCTTACCTCATGAGGTCGGGACCATCCTTGGGTCCATCATAGCGGTGCAAAATACCACAGAGGATGGGTTAGAGTGCCCACCTAACTAGGTTGTCCAACCAAGGAGGTTTCCAAATGGCGGTGAAGGCGATTCCAGATGGTTTTCACTCGGTCACGCCGTACGTGATCGTCAAAGACGGTGCGAAATTGATCGAGTTCATGAAAAAGGCGTTCGGTGCGGAGCAGACAGAACGCATGGAGAAACCCGACGGTGGCATTCGGCACGCGCAGGTGAAGATCGGCGACTCTTTCGTGATGCTCGGCGAACCTCAGGGCGAGCCGATGCCCGCTTCGTTGTATCTCTACGTGCCTGACTGCGATGCCGTGTATGAGCGAGCGCTTACGGCGGGGGCGACTTCGATCATGGAGCCGGCCGATCAATTCTATGGTGATCGTGGCGCGGGCGTCACCGACCCCTGCGGAAACATTTGGTGGATCGGCACCCACATCGAAGATGTCTCTCCGGAGGAGCTGAAGAGACGCGCAGCCGGGTCGCAGTAGAGACGCGGAACTACTGCTCGATGCAATAGAGGCCCAACGGCGTGGAGCAGGCCGGGGTGATGTTCTCGGTCCAGGTCTCGGTCGTCGAGTTGCTGGCGCCGCACAAGGCCATGCCGCTGGAGCCATTGTTGAACGCTCCGCAGTCGCTAGTGGCATAGGAGGCGCCGGTGGCCAGGGTTCCGGTCCATATATCGCCGCGGCGGATTACGCCATTCGCGTCCAGGTTGATCGGCGTGAGGATTGTGCGGTCAACTAGATCGTCCCAGTCGTCGGCGACCCTCGTTCCGTCCACGAGGACGTACGGGCCGCTGGCTTGGGTCACACGATCGGCGACCGGTGAGGCGATGGTCGACAGCCAGGCTTTGAACTCGCCTTGGAGTCCTGCTTCCAGGGCTTGGGCCGCGCAGATTGCATCGGCGCCCGCAATGCCGCCGAGGTTCGCGTTCTGGTTGGTGTCGGTTCGGAAGATCCGCCACTCGGTCATGCCGGCGTCAGTGGTGATGTCGGTTGACGAGCAGGCGAGGAGGCCAGTCATCGCGACGGCACGGAGGAGGCTAAGGAGGCTGCGTTTCATTCGAGGCTTTTCGCACGCTACGCGTCTAGGAACAACTAGCCGCGCTAGCCGAGCGGGTCGACCCTGAGCCGCGTGAGCTTCAGCTGGCTGATGCGCCAGCCCCCTTTCTCCTTG
>CAMYJN010000375.1 GCA_947258625.1 uncultured Polyangiaceae bacterium
GACGTCGAAGCAGCCGCTGCTGAATCCCTGGTACATCTTGGTGACAGTACTGCTCCTCGGAGCCACCTGGGTGCTCCGAAGGCGCTGGGGGCGGCGCTAGGTCATGCAGCCCACCAAGCTACGCGGTGCTCGCACCAACAATCTCCGCTCGATCGATCTCGATATCGAACCGGGGACGTACCTGGCCATCGTGGGGCCATCGGGCGCGGGCAAGTCATCGCTGGCGTTCAAGACGCTCTACGCCGAGGGACAGCGTCGCTACGTCGAAAGCTTCAGCGCCTACGCGAGGCAGTTTCTGGAACGACTCTCTCGGCCGCCGGTCGACGAGCTCGATCCGGTCCCGGTCGGAATCGCCGTCGATCGCCAGGCGCCCGTTCGGACCAGCCGCTCGACGGTGGGCACGATGACCGAAATCGCCGACTACGCGAAGCATCTCTGGGCGCATGCGGCCGAGCTTCACTGCCCGGGCTGCGGTGAGCTGGTGCACCGGGATGCTCCGACCCGTGCGGCCCAGAGCGTCATGACCGAGCTTGCAGGCGAGAAGATCCTGGTGACCTATCCCGTTGCGGTTGCGGATGCCGAGCACTTCATCGGCGTCCGCGAAGCCTTGGTGCGCGACGGATACAGACGCGTCCGCGTCGGGAGCAAGGTCCGCGACCTCGACGGCGTGCGGCCAAGCGAGGTCACCAACGGCCGGAGCACGCACCTCGACGTCATCGCCGATCGTACCGTTGCGCGGCCGAAGGACCAGGCGCGCCTGGTCGAAGCACTCGAAGACGCGATGCGCCGAGGTGCCGGCCGAGCCACCGTTTGGACGGCGGAGGGGAAGGATCTCGGCTTCTCCGAAGGCCTGCACTGCCCCGGCTGTGACCGGTCTTTCCGGCGCGCAACGCCGGGGCTGTTCAGCTTCAACAGCCCGATCGGAGCCTGCGAAACCTGCCGTGGTTTTGGACGGACGATCGAGATCGACCTCGACCGCGTCATCCCGGATTACGAACTGTCTCCCGACGAAGGCGCGATTCGCGCCTGGCAAGGGAAAGCCACGACCTGGGAGCGCCGCGAGCTGAAGAAGAACGCAAAGAAGGCGGGCATTCCGCTCGGCAAGCCACTTCGCCATTGGACGCCGGCACAGCTCGACTGGCTGATCGAGGGCGACGATGTCGGCTACCCCAAGGGTTGGTGGGGGATTCGCAGCTGGTTCAAATGGATGGAATCGCGCGCATACAAGATGCACGTGCGCGTCTTCCTTTCGCGCTATCGAAAATACGAGACCTGCGAGGATTGCCATGGCACCCGCCTCAGGCCCGAAGCACTCGCATGGCACATCGACGGCTTGAGCGTTCCGGAGCTCTACGCGCTGCCGGCATCGAACGCGCTTTCGTTTCTCGAAAAGCAGGAGGCCCGGTTCACCGGTGACGCCGGCGCCGGCCTGCTTTGGCGCGAAGCGATTGGGCGACTTCGCGCCCTGCACGACGTCGGGCTCGGCTATCTTTCCTTGGACCGCACCTCGCGAACGCTCTCTGGCGGTGAGACCCAACGCGTCGCGCTCACCAGTGCGCTCGGCGCGACGCTCAATGGCGCGATGTTCGTCCTCGATGAGCCCACCGTCGGCTTGCATCCGCGAGACGTGGAGCGGCTTCTGGGCGTCGTTCGCGCCTTGTCGAAGGATGAAAACGTCGCCGTCGTCGTGGAGCACGACCGGGAGATGATTCTAGGCGCCGACCGCGTGATCGAGCTCGGCCCCGGCGCCGGCGAAAACGGCGGACAAATCGTCTTCGACGGCACGCCCGACGAGCTTCACGGCGCCAAGACGGCCACCGCCGCGGCGCTTCAATCCAACGGTCGGGTGAAGCGACCTCGGCGCAAAGCCGCAGGCTGGCTCGAGCTCAAAGGTGCGTCCGGGCACAACCTTCGCTCGGTGGACGCAGCCTTCCCGCGTGGGGTCATGACCTGCGTCACCGGCGTGAGCGGCTCGGGGAAGAGCAGCTTGGTTCTCGAGACCCTGCTGCCAGCCGTCCAGCGCAAGCTCGGCCTCAAGTCCGACGGCGCGCCGCTCGATCACGCGAGCATCACCGGTTTCGCGGCCCTCCACGGGGTCGTCGGGGTCGACCAAGCTCCACTCGGGCGAACTTCGAGAGGAAACGCAGCGACATATTTGAAGATTTGGGACGTGTTTAGAACGCGATTTACCCAGCGGCCGCTGTCCAAGGAGCGAGGGTACAAGCCCGGATTCTTCTCCTTCAACGTGACGGGCGGTCGCTGCGAAGCCTGCCGGGGCGACGGCGCCGAGACCGTCGAGATGCAGTTCTTAGCCGACGTGGTGTTCAGCTGTCCGGAGTGCCAGGGGCGCCGGTTCGTGGGTCCAGTCCTCGACGTCCGGTACATGGGCCTCGACATCGCCGGGGTGCTCGAGCTCACCGCCCGACAGGCGGCCCAGCACTTTGCGGACGACGCCCTGATCAGCCGGGCGCTTCGGCCGATGCTCGACGTGGGCCTGGGCTACCTGCGCCTCGGACAGCCGCTCAACACCTTGTCCGGCGGCGAGGCGCAGCGCCTCAAGCTGGCCGAAGCCCTCCTCAGGGCGTCGCCGGGCTCGCTCTTGGTCTTCGACGAGCCGACGGCGGGCCTCCACACCAACGATGTCGCGCCGCTGATGCAGGTCCTCGACGACCTGGTGGAGCGCGGCGACACGGTGATCGTCGTCGAGCATGACATGCAAGTCGCCGCACATGCCGACCACGTCATCGACCTCGGGCCGGGCGCCGGAAGCGAAGGTGGCAAGCTCGTCGCGAAGGGCACGCCCGAGCAGGTGGCAAAGAAGAAGTCGTCACAGACGGCGCCCTATCTCGCCCGGGCCCTCGGGACTGAACCCAAGAGCGCGCGCAACGGCCGGCGCAAAAAGGCCGATGAAAAGAGCCCGCCGCTGCTCGAGATCCGAATTGCCGGAGCGCGTGAGCACAACTTGAAGAACGTGACGGTGCACATCCCTCGCGACGAGCTGGTCGTGCTAACCGGACCGAGCGGCAGCGGAAAGAGCACCTTGGCGTTCGACGTCCTCTTCGCGGAAGGGCAGCGCCGCTACCTCGAAACACTTTCGCCTTATGCGCGTCAATACATGCCCCAGCTCCCGAGACCCTCCGTGGACCAGGTCGTCGGCGTGCCCCCCAGCGTGTCACTCGAACAGCGGATGACGCGCGCCGGCGCCAACTCGACCGTCGCCACCGTGACCGAGGTCTCCCACTACTTGCGTTTGATTTGGGCGCGTATCGGCGTTCTGCATTGCGTCGACTGCGACGTGCCAATCACGGCGCGGCCGGCTTCACAGTTGGCCGGTGACCTAAAGCGCCGGTTCGGCCCGAAGAAAGTGATCCTGCTCGCGCCGGTCGTACGCGGTCGAAAGGGCATCCATCGCGAGCTGTTCCGAAAAGCCATGAAAGACGGCTTCGCCGAGGCGCGGATCGATGGCGAAATCCGGAAGCTCGAAGCCGGCATGAAGCTCGACCGCTACACCGAACACGATGTGGAGCTGGTCGTCGGTCGTGCTCCGGCCAAGAGCGGCGCCTTGCTAGAGCTGCTCGAGAAGGCGCTGAAGCTGGGCGACGGCGCCGCCTGGGCCCTCGCGGGCAAAGACGAGGTGCAGCTTTCGAGCAAGCGGGCCTGTCCGAGCTGCGGCGTCGGCTACCCGGAGCTCGATCCCCGTTTCTTCTCGTTCAACACACGGCAGGGCCAGTGCTCGGCATGCGAGGGGCGCGGGGA
>CAMYJN010000376.1 GCA_947258625.1 uncultured Polyangiaceae bacterium
CACGGCCCGGGGCAGCTCGTGGCGTATCCGATCATCGATCTCAAACCCGACCGGAAGGACGTGCGGAAGTATGTGGCGTCGCTCGAAGAGACGATGATTCGTACCTGCGCTGACTTTGGTTTGGCGGCAGGGCGTGTCGAAGGTTTAAACGGAGCTTGGATCGGTGAGCGCAAAGTGGGCGCGGTCGGCGTACGAATCAGTCGATGGGTCACGATGCACGGGCTCGCCCTCAACGTGAACAGCGAGCTGCGCCAGTTCGAGATGATCGTCCCCTGTGGCATCCAAGACAAAGGCGTCACCTCTATTTCGGCGGAGCTCGGCCACACGGTCCACGTCGCGGACGCATTCGAACCGATCGCGCAGCATTTCGCCGACCTCTACGACGCCGACATCGAATGGCACGACGGGCTCCCCAACAGCGTCAGCTCTTGAGGAAGTAGCGAATCGCGCTTTGACCCATCGCGGTGGTGCCCGCGCCGGCGACACCCGCAGAGACGACATTGCCCGCGCCCGGTACGAGCTTTGCGATCGTTTGGGCGGAATACCGAAGGCCCACTCCAAGACCGCCGACGACCCCGAGGCTGCCGAGCCACTCCGCAACGGTCTTTTTGCCCATGCTACGGCCGCTCAAGTACGCCAACGAGCTCACCATCATCGCTTGGAGCGGCCCGAGGACGACCATGTCGGAGAATGGAATCGGCGTGACACCGACCGTGACCGAAACCGCCGTGCAAGCTTGAACGATTTCGTTTCCAATGCGGACGCGCGCTTCCCTCGCGCGCGTCAGACCTCTGGCTGCTTCGAGCCTGGCTTCTTCGGGCAGCGCCAGGACCACGGCCTCGGAAAGCCCTTCGAGACCATCACCGCTAATCGCCGATACCGCGCGCGGCGGATCCGCATCGAGACCGCAATCCCGGATCTTGGCCTCGAGCGCTTTGCGCTCGGCCTCTACATCGACACCTCCGCGTCCGATTAAATCCGAATGCGTCAGCAACGGAAACACGCGCAACGCCGCTGTCCCTTCGGGCAGGTCGGGAAGTAGGCTCTTCGCGCGTTCGACGATCCGTTTCGCGTCCTGCACGTTGCGAGGCTCGAACGTCAGAAACACCAGGTCTGGGATGTCCTTGTCGAGCGCGCTCTTCCATTGCGATCGTGCGGCGGGATCGTCTACGTCGATCTCGAGCCAGTGAATCTTCGCGCCTTCGTGCTCGAGGTGAACCCAGTGCCCATGATCGGTGTCCAAGGGCTCGCGCACCGGCCGCCGTTCGATGAGCGATCGTAATAGGGACGATCGCCCGCTGCTGCCAAGCCCGAGCGCCACGATGCGAGGCGGTCGTCGCAGGTAGAGGAGCGAGCGAAGCCCAAGCAGATCGTTTTTGACGCTCGAGACCAAGGGTACGCGATCGAGAACTTTGACGAGCTGGTCCAACGCGAGCTCTTTGGCGCGTTCCTTCATCGGCTCTTTCATTCCGCCTGCCGTCTATGCGCGCAAGCCGAGTCATGTTAACTTCAATCTGGGGTAGCTGGTGGGAGCAGATTGGCTCAATGCTCTGGAGGACGTCGGGGGGCGTCTGGTGCCTGCAGCAAGGGATTTCCTGCTCTCACAGCTCCCTCCCTTACCGGGGAAAGGGCCGTCAGGCGTCCGCTGGCTCGCCGATCTGCTCGAGGATTTCGTCGATCGCGACAGCGATGGGGCCGAAGACGATCGCTTTGTCGAGGGTGCGGGCGCGTTTCTTGGCGTTTTGCTGATCGACCACCTGGGCGGGAGCACCCAGGAGCGGGATGGCTGCCATCGGGTGCAGCTGGGGCGCTTTGGCTGGTTCGACCCGTTTGGCGCGATTCAAGAGGCCCTGGATGCCGACGACCCCCGCAAATGCCTGTCCGAATACCTCTCGGTGGCGGAGCGGGAGGCCGGAGCCGACGGACCCGTCTCCCGCGTGGTTCGGGTCTTTGCCGAAGAGCTGGGCCGGGCGCGCCCCGACCTTGCCATCGAATCGCAGTTCGAGCTGACGGTCGACCTCGACAACGGTGCCAGCGTCGACCTGGCTCGGCTCGAGCGTGTCGCGCGCGACCAAGACGACGACGCCGCGACCGAGGCCGCACGGCGCATCATCAGCATGCTTCCAGGCGCCGACGCTCGAGAAACCACTCCATGGAGCGAAGCCGCTCCGCGATTGCTGCCGCGGCTGGTGTCTCGGAAGTTCACCGACTCCTTGCCAGCGGAGCAGGATTTGTATCTCCACGCCATCGGGCACGACGTGCTGCTCGCGCTTCAGCTTCGATACGGAACGCGCGCGCGCTATCTGCGCTGCACCGAAGTCGACGGATGGGAACGCGATCGGGAAGCGGTCCGGCAGCGTTCGATCGAAAACCTCGCCGCCAAGTCGCGCGCCCTGCGCCTCGAACCGGTCAGCGACGGCATCCTGCGCGTGCGTCAAAGCGACGGCCTGGACGGTGCACGCCTGCTTCTGCCCGATCTCGCGGCGCGGCTCGAACGACTCAGCCCCGGAGGCTGGTTGGCCGCAGCCCCGCACCGCGACGTGCTGCTCCTCGCACGCAGGCCCGCGCTCTCCGAGCTTTCCATGCGGGCCCAAGACGCAGCCCAGCGCGCACCGCATCCGGTTTCCGCTTCTTTGTTCGCGGTCACGCCCGACGGCCCTCGTCCGCTGCAACCCTAGGCCATCCGGCGTCAGAACCGCGAAGGGTCGAGCGGCATGGCGCCCATGTCGAACGGCGTATCGGCCGTGGCCTCGGCGAACTTGGCGAGCTCGTCGGCAAGCAGCGTCGTGACGGGCGGCGCCTGCGTCCGCCGGCTTCTCTCGGCGCGATGCTGCAACACCGCCGCTGAAACGTCTGCTGGACCCACTTGCCAATCGTTGCGCGCGACGAGCTGCCGAAGCTGCGAGGCAAGGATCGCAGCGTCGTTGAGCCGGTCGTCTGGATTCTTGGTGACCAGCTTTCGAACGATCGCATCGGCCTCTTCGCCGCCCGGCATCGTGCCGGCGAGCGGGGGCACCTCGCAGCGGGCAATGGCCCGAATCGTTTCGCGATCGCTGTCCCCAACGAACAAGGAGCGACCCGCCAACATCTCCCAGAAGACCGCGCCGAGCGCGAACAAGTCGGCGCGGTGGTCGCTGCTTTCGCGCCGAATGACTTCCGGGGGCAAGTAGCCAAGCTTGCCGCCAACCATGTCGTCCCCTCGAACGTGTTCGTGCACCGTTGCATCCGCAAGCCCGAAGTCGGTGAGCTTCACCGTCCCGTTGGCGCCGAGGAGAATGTTCTGCGGAGACACGTCTCGGTGCACGATTCCGAGCCCCCGCCCACTCGCGTCCCGCGCCCGGTGCGCGTAGGCGAGCGCCTTGGCAACCTCCTCAATGATGTACACGGCGAGCGGCACACCCATCGAAAGCTTCTCCCTGTGTGCGGCGCGCGTCAGGGAACGAAGCGACTCACCGTCGACGAGCTCCATCACCATGATGTAAGTCCCGTCGATGTCGCGCGCGTCGTACACCCGCACGATGTTGGGATGGCGCAAGAGCATTCCCAGGCGAGCCTCGTCGAGGAACATGGAGCGGAACAAGGAGTCTGCGATCGAGGGAAGGACCCGCTTGATCGCGACCGGGTGCTCGCCCCCGTCGTCGAAGAGCGCATTGGCCCGCCAGACCTCTGCCATGCCTCCCACTGCGATTCGCTGGGTCGGCTCGTAGCGCGTAGGCGCCCGGCGGAGCTGAATCGACAGAGTGGG
>CAMYJN010000377.1 GCA_947258625.1 uncultured Polyangiaceae bacterium
CGTTCATGCCCATACCGCCGACCTTTTCAGACGCCGTCATCCCAATCACACCGGTCTGCGCGAGCGTATTCCACGCGGCGCGAGCTCCATCGGTCCGCCCTTCCCAGGCGGCGCGCACAACTTCGGGCGCACACTCGCGCTGCAAAACCTCGCGAACGGTATTTCGAAGCATCTTTTGGTCGTCGGTGAAAGCAAAACGCATGACGTTACTTCCGCGGGAGGCCGAGAACGCGCTCCGCGATGATATTGCGTTGGATCTCGTTGGTCCCCGCATAGATCGGCCCGGCGAGCGCGAATTGAAAGCCCTTCATCCAATCGCCCCCATCGACCGCGCTTGGCGAGCCTTCGTCGAGCTCGAGCGCGTCACCGATGATCGCAAGCGCGGTTTCGTGCGTTCGCACGTCCATCTCCGACCAGAACACCTTATTCATGCTGGAGTCGGGACCAATCTCTTCGCCGTGGCTCATGCGGGTGACCGTCTGGAAGGTGAACCAGCGGTAGACCTGCGCGTCCATCCAGGCCTGAATCACCCGATCGCGAAGGATCGGATCGGAGCGGTCGCGGAACCGATGGTAGAGGTTGATCAAACGCGATGCAGTGGCCATGAATCGGCCGGGGCTGCGAAGGCTCAGGCCTCGCTCCGAGCTCGTCGTCGCCATCGCGACCTTCCATCCTTGATTGACGTCTCCGAGGATCTCGGTGTCGGGCACGAATACATCGTCGAGAAAGATTTCGGCAAAGCCTTCGTCGCCGTCGAGGCGATCGACGCCACGCACCGTGACCCCCTCGGCGTGGAGCGGGAACATGAAATAGGTCAACCCACGATGACGCGTCTGCTCGGGGTCGGTGCGGAAGAGGCCGTAGGCCATGTCGCAGAACGCGGCGCGGGTAGACCAGGTTTTCTGGCCGGTCAGACGCCAGCCGCCGTCGACTCCGCGCGCTGTGCTCTTGAGCGAAGCCAGATCGCTCCCGGCGTTCGGCTCGGACCAGGCCTGCCCCCACGTGACGTCACCGCGCGCCATCGGGCGAAGAATTCGGTCTTTCTGTTCCTCGCTACCAAACTCGAACAAGGTCGGCGCCAGGAGAAAGATGCCGTTTTGGGTGACACGGCTTGGCGCGCCAACACGGTAGTACTCCTCTTCGAAAATCAACCACTCGAAGAGGGTAGCCTCCCGCCCGCCGTACTCTTTCGGCCATGAGACCGCCGCCCAGCCTGCGTCGAAAAGCTTGTGCTCCCATTGCAGGTGAAGTGCGAAACCCTCTTTGGTGTCTCCCGAAGGAATCGCCCCGGAAGGCACGTTGGCTTCGAGCCACGACCGGCATTCCTCGCGGAAAGCGTTCTCTAAAGCGGTGAAGTTGAGGTCCATCGCTGCAGCTCAGGCGCCCAAACGTTCGAGCGTTGCTTCAGCCTCGGCCATGATTCGTTGAAGCAGCTCGGCCACGGTGGGGATCTCGTCGATCACGCCTGTGATCTGACCCGTCGGCAAGATTCCCGCCTCGACGCGCCCATCGACGATCGAGGCCTTGGTCAGCATCGGTGCGTTGGCCGCCATGGCCAGCTGCGCCCAGGTGAGCTCCTGATTCTGCTTCATCGCGAGACCTTCTTCGATCAGCTCGGGGAGGGAGGTGCCGGTGACCTTCATGAGCGACAAGGCGTTGAGCGCGGCTCGCGGGAAGCGGGTCAGCGGGTTGGCCTTCTCGAGTTGATCGATGAGAAGCGTTCGGATGACACGCTGGGGGTAGCCGTCGACCGCCTTGGTGACCACGGTGCCGTTTGCTTTGGTGTCGAGGTAGATCTGCTTGACGTGATCCGGCACCTGGCTCTCCTTGGTCAGCAGGAAGCGCGTTCCCATCGCGATGCCGGCGGCTCCCAACGCCAACGCGGCAACCAGGCCACGGCCATCGCGGAAACCACCCGCACCAACGACGGGGATGTCGACCGCGGCCGACACATCTGGAATCAGAATCGAAGTCGGGATCTGCCCGGTGTGGCCGCCGCCCTCCTGCCCTTGGGCGATGACTGCATCGACGCCCCAGGCCTGCACCTTCTCCGCGTGGCGCCGAGCGCCGATCGTCGGCATCGTGAGCACCCCGGCGTCCTTGAGTGTCTTGATGACGCGCTCGCCAGGCGCCTGTGCAAAGCTGGCGACCTTGACCCTCTCGTGGATGAGAAGCTCGACGCGCTTCATGATGTCCGATTGATCGGCACGCATGTTGACGCCGAACGGCTGGTCGGTCCGGCTCTTGACCTTCGCGATCGCCTCTTGGAGCTCGCGAAACGTCATGGTCGCGGCAGCCAAAATACCAAGGCCACCGGCACGGCTGGTGGCCGACGTGAGGCCTGCGCCGGACACCCAGCCCATCCCGGTCTGAATGATCGGATACTCGATGCCGAACATGTCGCAGATTCGGGTGTGGAGTCCCGACTTCGTCGTCTTGCGCCTCTTGGGCGCCGGCGGCTGCACGGCCGTGACGCGAACGGGAGGTTTGCTCTTGCGCGCCCTGGTTTTGGGCTTCGCTTTGGGTGCCGCGGGCGTGCGCTTCCTCGGAGGCGCATTGCTGGCTCGCTTCGACTTGGGCGGTGCAGACTTCGCCGGAGCCTTCGTCGTGCGCTTCGCCTTCGGCGCCGCGGAGGCGCGCTTCTTTGCAGGAGGCTTGGTGGTGCGCTTGGCCTTCGCCTTGGGCGCGGTCGACTTCCGCTTCTTTGGCGGAGCCTTCGTCGTCCTCTTCTGAGCGCTCATTCTACGATTTCTTTCTGGGCGTAACCTTGCGGATCGAGCTCGCGCAACACGCCAATTTGTTGTGGGGTCGGCACTGGGGTCGTGTCCAGGCCATCGGGGATCACGAGCTCGAAGCCGGTGTTGTCGATTACCTCTTGGAGCTCCACGCCGGGATGCAGCGACACCACGCGCATGCGGTGGTCAGGGGTGTTGAAGTCGAACACTCCGAGATTGCTCACGACGCGCCGAATTTCGTGAAAGCGGCTCGTTTTGGGACCGAGGGCAGCCGCGCGGTCGTACCCCACCCCGCTCACCATGTCGACCTTTGCCACGAGCGCGCGCGCGTTGTGATTAGGAACCCAGTAGCTGGTCACGTGATTGATCGTATTGCCGGGCGCTCCTCGCACCCCCAAAAGCTGCGCTTTGGGTTGCTCCCAGCGACCGATGCAGGCGATGTTCTGGTTGCCGAACCGATCGATCTGAGATGCGCCCATCATGACGTGACGGCGTCCCCACCACAGGGTATCGAACACCGCTCCAAATGGCATCCAGCCCTCGACATCGTGATCGCTTGGCGCGACCCCGAGCGGCAGCGCCTCTCGGAGCAACAAATTGAAGCCGTCGGTCATTAGCAAGTCCGGCTCGAACGTCGACTTCGCCAAACGTGCACCGAGGCTCGGGCTCGTGCCCATCGCGCTGACCATGATCTCACCGTCGTCACGAAAACATTCTGCGATAGCAAGTGCGCAGACGTCGGCGCGCGTCGCTTCGTCGCGACTCATGGCGACACCGCGTTCTGGTAGTCGGCCTCGGTCACGTCGAGGTACTTCGCCCGAAATGCCTTCCACGCGTCTTCGTCTTTGGCGGTCGCCGCGTACTCGCGCTGGAGCTTCTCATCACGAGGATAGTCCGGGGGGCATTCGGTGAAATGCGCGCCGCCGGGGGCCTCGACCACACCGCTCACCATCATGCGATTGATCAGCAGGCTCTGAAGCGGACCGCCGCTGACGAGCTCGTCCGTGG
>CAMYJN010000378.1 GCA_947258625.1 uncultured Polyangiaceae bacterium
CTCTGCACGCGCTGCGGGAGGACGACAACATCGTCGCGACCTATCGGGAGCACGGCCATGCTTTGGTTCGCGGCATTCCCGCTGGGGAGATCATGGCCGAGATGTTTGGGAAGGCCAACGGTTGCTCGGGTGGCCGTGGCGGTTCGATGCATCTGTTTTCTGCGAAGCGGCGATTCTACGGCGGGCACGCGATCGTGGGTGGTGGCTTGCCGATCGCCGTCGGTCTTGCCTTGGCCGACAAAATGAAAGGAGAGTCGCGTGTGACCGCTTGCTTCTTTGGCGACGGCGCAACCGACGAGGGCGAGTTCCACGAATCGCTGAACTTGGCCGCGCTCTGGAAGCTGCCGGTTCTGTTCCTCTGCGAGAACAACAAGTACGCAATGGGGACGGCCCTGGACCGCCACGTTTCAGACAGCGATATCGCGAACAACCCGCCGGCGTACGGCGTTCCCGCTGATTCGGTCAATGGCATGGACGTCGTTGCGGTCCGCCGCGCTGTGCACAACGAGGCCGAGCTCGTCCGTGAGACGAGCGAGCCGCGGTTCCTCGAGCTGAGGACCTATCGATTTCGCGCACACTCCATGTACGACGCCGAGCTCTACCGCACCAAGGAAGAAGTGGAGAAGCACAAGAAGCACGATCCCATCGAGGGCTTCCAAGAACGCGGCCTGAGCGACGGGCTGATCACCCAGGCCGATATCGAGGCGATGGAAGCCGATGCCGCGAAAGAGGTCGCCGACGCCGTCGAATTCGCGGAGCAGGGCGACTGGGAGCCTGTCGAGACCATCACCCGCCACACCTATGCGAGAGATTTGTCGTGACCAGCTACAGAGACGCCGTGCGTACCGCCCTTCAGACCCTACTGCGGGAAGATCCGCGGGTGTTCTTCATGGGCGAAGACGTAGGGCGGTACGGTGGACCGTACGCAGTCAGCAAAGGCCTCCAAGAGGAGTTCGGCGAGGACCGGGTTCGTGACACCCCCCTCTGCGAGTCGACCTTCGTCGGCGCTGGGATAGGTGCAGCGCTCGGCGGGATGCGGCCCATCGTCGAGGTCATGACCGTGAATTTCAGCCTGCTGGCGCTCGACCAGGTCGTGAACAACGCCGCGGTGATGCGGCACATGTCGGGTGGCCAGTTCGAGGTGCCGATTGCGGTGCGAATGGCGACCGGCGGCGGCAAGCAAATCGCGGCGCAGCACTCGCACAGCCTCGAGAACTGGTACGCGCACGTGCCGGGCATCAAGGTACTGGCCCCGGCTACGGTGCAGGACGCGCACGACATGTTGCTTGCCGCGGTCGAGGACCCGGACCCCGTGTTCATTTTCGAGCACCAGATGCTGTACGGCATCGAGGGGCCGCTCGACACGAAGGCGACGCCTCCGTCGCCTTGGAAGGCGGCGATTCGGCGCCCAGGCAAAGACGTCAGCCTCATCGCTTATGGGGGCTCGGTCCACAAAGCACTCACCGCTGCGGAGGACCTCGAAAAGGAAGGGGTGAGCGCCGAAGTCGTCGACTTGCGGAGCCTGCGCCCGCTCGACCGCGACACCATCATCGGAAGCGTCTCGCGTACGCATCGGGCCGTTGTGATCGACGAAGCCTGGAAGACCGGCAGCCTTGCGTCCGAAGTGAGCGCGATTCTCGCGGAGGAAGCATTCTATGAGCTGGACGCGCCGGTCGCGCGCGTCTGTACCATCGAGGTGCCGATGCCCTACGCCAAGCACCTCGAGGAAGCCGCCATCCCGCAGGTCGACCGAATCGTTGCGGCGGCAAGAAGGAGCGTGGTCGGTGGCTGAGTTCGTAATGCCATCACTTGGCGCCGATATGACCACCGGAGTGCTTGCGACCTGGCGGGTTGCCGTCGGGGATCACGTCTCCCAGGGAGACATCATTGCCGAGGTGGAGACCGACAAGGGACTCATCGAGGTGGAGGTGTTCGAGACGGGGGTGGTGGAGAGGCTGCTGGTGGAGGAAGGGGAGAAGGTGCCGGTGGGGACGGTGCTTGCGGAGATCGATACAGTGTCAGTGTCAGCGGCAGAGTCAGTGCCAGCGACAGTGCCAGTGTCAGAGCCAGCGTCAGCGACAGTGTCAGCGACAGTGTCAGTGCCAGCGTCGGCGCCGGGGTCGATCCTTTCCGCTGGATCTTCCGAGGTCGACCTCGATGGGCCCTTGGCCTCGCCGGCTGTTCGGCGGCGTGCACATGAGCTCGACGTATCGCTTCAGGGGATTCGAGGCAGCGGCCAGCACGGACGGATCACGCTCGACGACTTGGTGGGCGTTGGTCGGAGGGCGCGTTCAGGGGCGAGCGAGCGCGTTCGCATCTCGCCCTACGCACGCCGGATGGCGGCTGAGCGCGGCCTCGATATCTCGAAGCTGCCGGGAACGGGGCCGGGCGGGGCGATTCAAGCCAGCGACGTAAGGAGCGCGAAGGCTTCCGGGCCGAGCGAGCCGGCCTCACCCGCCGAGCGGATGCAGCGTGTCATTGCGGCGGCGATGACGCGCGCCAACGACGAGATCCCTCACTATTACGTCGAGCAGAGCATCGACATGGGCAACGCGCTCGCATGGCTTCGCAAGTCCAACGCGTCTGTGAGCGTGAACGAGCGGCTAGTGTCCGGTGTGTTGGTGCTGCGCGCGGTGGCGCTGGCCTTGCGAAAGCACAAGTCGCTGAACGCGACGTGGCAGGGTGGGCAGGCGGTGCCGAGCGAGGAGGTTCACGTCGGACTTGCGGTTTCACTTCGTGGCGGTGGGCTGGTAGCGCCGGCATTGCGGAACACCGACGAAGGGAGCCTCACGGACTTGATGGCGCGGATGACCGACCTGGTGAGTCGTGCGCGATCCGGTGCGCTTCGGAGCTCGGAGATCACATCAGCGACGATCACGCTAACTTCGCTCGGCGAGCGCGGAGTGGAGAGCGTGACGCCGATCATCTTTCCGCCGCAGGTCGCCATCGTCGGCTGCGGCGCCACGCTCGAACGACCTTGGGTGGTCGACGGCCAGGTGGTGCCGCGGCCTGTCATGCGTGTCACGCTTGGCGGCGATCACCGAGTCAGTAATGGTCACCGGGGCGCACGGTTCCTGAGTGCGCTCGATCGACTACTGCAGGAGCCCGAGAAGCTATGACGAGCGAAGAAATACGGGCGATCTTGCTCAAATGCCTAACGGACGTGGCGCCGGAAATCGCAGACGAAGAGATCGAGGATGACGCCGATTTGCGAGATGAGCTCGACCTGGACTCGATGGACATTCTTCGCTGGGTTCAGGGGATTCACAAAGCGCTCGGCGTTGAAATTCCAGAAGAGGACTATGGCAGGATAGCGAGCTTCGAGGATGCCGTCAGCTATGTTGCGGCCCGTGTCTAGCTCCGCCCCCGAATGGCACACCCTATCTGTCGACGCGGTCATGTCGCAGCTGCAGTCCCCCGCCGACGGCCTGGCGGAGGCCGAAGTTGAGCGTCGATTCGCTCGATTTGGCCCCAACGAGCTGCAAGCTGCCGGTCGCGTCTCCCCTTGGGCCATTCTCTTGCAACAATTCAAGAACGTCTTGATCATCATTCTGCTGATCGCAACGGGGATCTCCGCCTTCCTCGGACAGAGCGTCGAAACCATTGCCATCGCGGTGATCGTGCTCTTTGCCGTCGTGTTGGGCTTCATACAGGAGTACCGGGCCGAACGCGCGATCGAAGCGCTCCGGCAAATGGCCGCGCCCACCGTGACCGTCATACGCGATGGCCAAGAGA
>CAMYJN010000379.1 GCA_947258625.1 uncultured Polyangiaceae bacterium
GGCAAGACGTGATTGCGCTGGCCACGCCGACGCGAGACGAGTCCAGTGGGTCCGTCACGCTTGTAGCGAGCGTACAGCCGCTCCACCTGACGCACGCTCAGCGCGAGCTGTGACGCGGCGCGCTCGATGGACAGACTCCCTACGAACGTCTATTGCAGAAAACGAGAGTCGAGACGTCACCGAGCTCCTGAGGGACTACATTTCAAGAACCGGGACGGCTCGATCAACTTGTTGCTCGACTTCTTCCCGAGGGACCCCGGCACTGGGTTGCAGGTTCGGTGGGCCGAGGAAGAGGAGAACTAGCTCTTCTCCTCGCCGCGCTTGCCGGGATCGGAAGGGTCCCGGCAGGCGGGGCGGTGAAGGGCTGTTCGCGCAGAGGGCGAGGTGCGTTCAAGGAGTTCGGGCCTGGCGGCGTTGGGCGATCACGAACTTCACGAGGCTCACGACGAGCACGAGCAAGATCACGGCCATGATCGACTGTGCGATGCTTGCTGCAGGCCTCGCCACGTCGTCGCCGCCCAGGTAGGCGATGACTTTCGGGATGCCGGAGACGCTCCCCGAAAGTCCGATGACGGAAAGCACGATGCCGCCGTACGCCGAGGGGAGGCGAAATCGGTCTTTCAGCCCGAGCGCGCCGAGGCCCGCGAGTGCGATCCCAAAGAAGGCCGGGATCAACGCAGTCACGCTGACCGCGCCTGTTCCAACATAGGCCCCAAGACCGAGCACGATGAGCGCCACGGCAATTCCGATCATCATTTTTCCCATGGGTCGGGTGTAGCGCCCCCGCTCGCGAACAAAAGGAGCGAATCGCGTGGAACCCATCTTTTGTCGCTCTCTTCTCGCGTCAGGCTCATCTGGACAGCCGAATTGGGACTCGATCAACCTCGAGCTCCACTTCTTCGAGCCGGATTCGACCACGGGGCTACAGGTTCGATAGGCAGAGGAGGGGGAGGGGGAGCGCGAGTCAGCGCTCTGCTTGCCGGGACTTGCCAGCCCCCAGACAGCGGCGCGAACAGAGTCCGAAACATCCTCTTCGTAACGAATAGCCTAGCTTGTCTGAGGAGGTGATTCGCTTCGGTCCAGGTCAGGATGGCTTTGCCGACGGTCCCGAGCTACCGTCCGTCTCATGACGCAGCGCGACTACGTAAGGACTCGACGCGAAGACGTCCGAGCCATCCCCGCCGGCGCGGAGAAGCTCATCAAGCGCATGACAAAGGCGTTCATGCGCATCAACGTCGCTGTGTACAAGAAAAGCGGCGGCCGTTTCATGGGTAGCTTCCTTGGCAGGCCGATTTGCATCGTGACGATGACTGGGCGCAAGACCGGCAAGAGGTACGAGATTCCGCTCATGTACGTGCCCTACGGCGAGCGACGGATCTTGGTCGCTTCGATGGGCGGCGCGTCCAAAAACCCAACCTGGTTCTACAATCTCAAGGCGAACCCCAACATCACCATCCAGGCCGAGGGCGAAACGCGCACCTACCGCGCACATCAGGTGTTGCCCGAGAAGAAGGCCGAGCTCTGGCCGACGATCACCAAGGCGTATCCGCCGTACGACGCATACCAAGCGCGCACGGACCGGGACATCCCGGTGTTTATCTGTGATCCTGTGTAGAGCGTATCGTCGAGCGCTCCAGCCATGAAAAGGCCTTTTGGTCCTGCATCGTGGTGGCCTTTTGGAATCGGGACGGCTCCATCAACCTCGAGCTAGACTTCTTCCCGAGAGACCCCGGCACGGGGTTGCAGGTTCGATGGGCGGAAGAAGAGCAGAACTGACGCAACGCATCGCCCGCACTTGCCGGGATCGAAAGGCCCGGGAAAACCGCTTTTGGACCTGTGCAAGCGAGGGATCCTAGCGACGTCGACCGGCGCGAAGCAAGGCGCAAGAATGCTCGGGTACACGGCCTTCGGAAAATCCTTGCCTTGCGGTGAAAATCCCGCGTAACACCCACGCGAAAAGGTCGTAGGACACGCATGCGTAGACTTGCTTCAATCCTTTGCTTCGCAACGATTCTCGCGGCTTGCGGCACCAGCCCAGCTGCGGAGGCCGGAGATGGGGGCGCCATGGATGCCGCCATGGACTCCCCCGACTCGAGCACCCGAGGTGCAGGGTGCACGGAAACGGCGGAATACGAGGTGGCGTTCGTCGGCACCTGGAGTGCCGAGACTCATCCCGACGGATTTCCGCCGGGGCCGCACTTCTCGCCGCTGATCGGGGCGGTGCACGATGACGCCTTCGACATGTGGACGATCGGGGAGCTGGCGACGGACGGCATCGAATCGATGGCGGAGACAGGGGGCACCTCCGGCCTCGACTCCGAGGTGACGGCGGCGGAGCCCGCGGCGTCGGTCGTGAGGGGGCCCGGGGTCGGCGTGTCACCCGGAACCGCGACGACGACCTTCGTCGCAACCGCCGACACGCCTTTCCTTTCGATCACCACGATGCTCGCCCCGAGCCCCGACTGGTTTGCCGGCTTCGACGCCGTGGCACTCTGCGTCGAGGACGCATGGGTCGATTCGCTGGAGCTCGAAGCGATTCTGTACGATGCCGGAACGGACAGCGGCCCGACGTACGTCGCTCCCAACGACGACACCAACCCGGCCGAGGTGATTCGAGCGCTCGACGAGCCACCCTTTCACGATGGGAGCGATTTCGTTCCGGTAGGCCGCTTCGAGATCACACGGCTCGACTAGAGACTCCGGGAACCTTCACTCGGGGAAGCCAGCGGCGCCGCGAGCGATGTGTTCGCGGGTCCCGCATCGGGGTGGCTCGATCAACTTGTTGCTCGACTTCTTTCTACGGGACCCCGGCAGGGGGTTGCAGGTTCGGTGGGCCGAGGAAGAGGAGAACTAGCGCAGCTCATCGCCCGCGCTTGCCGGGATCGGAAGGGTCCCGGCAGGCGGGGCGTGTCAGACCGGCTCCACGATGGGTGAGACGTTGCGGGGGGACCATTCTGAGTCGGGCAGCTCGGCGGGTCACGCCTCCGTTCGAATCAACCAACCGGGGCGCCACACCGCCGCGCCGCGATAGGCGAAGAACACCGACGAGAGGACGAAGTGGCCTGGGTGGACATCCTCCGAGGGCATGAGCGCCGCGACGTGCAACAGGTCGCCGACCATGATCGCAATCAAGATGCTCCGCATCGCACGCACATCACGAAGGAACGGCACGCTCGCGAGGATGAGCGCGATGACGATCCACGCGCCGCCGAGCAGCCGCGCGAGCTCGGGCGCCGCGGCACCGGGCGCGGCACTCGTGAGGTTTGGGAGGAACTCGAGGGGCATGGCCATGGCCGAGACCCCGCCGAAAAGAGTGGCCAAGACTTCGGCTGCCAGCAGAACACGAAAGAGAGTGCGCACGGCGCCCAGGCTACCACCATTGGGCGCTGTCGGGTCGAACGCGGAAGGGCGCTCGACCTTCGCATCGACAACGTCGACTGCACCGACATCGAGCGCTTCCTCGTGGAACATCCTCGGCTCCTCGCACGGGATAGGGTGCTTCCCCAACGCGACGTTCTTCCACGTGGATGTGGGGCGGAGGGGCGGGATTTGGTTTGATGCCAGCGTGGGGCTCGACTGAACGCGCTTCAGCTAGGCCTTCGGATCCTTCATAGGGCCCATAACCCGAAGGTCGTCCGTTCAAATCTGGCCCCGGCAACCAATCGTGGATAAATAAGATTATCGTGCTGCTCGCCGTGAGGTTGGCGGCATGATTGTTTCAGGCCCCGACGAG
>CAMYJN010000380.1 GCA_947258625.1 uncultured Polyangiaceae bacterium
GACGCCCTCTCAAGCCATCCGCCTCCTGCCCCACCGCGACGTTCCCCCAGACGCACCGACGTGTTCGTCCTGCACACACCGCCCTCAAACGCTGCTCCCAGCCGGCTCGTACCCACCCCCTACCCGACATTTCAAACTTGGAGAGCTGCCCGACGCTTGAGTTTGGTTTTGACACTCGGCTCTCGGCCTGAGCCCAATGGGCTAATAGAGCTGTTGTCGGCGGCGCGCTTGGCGGCTTTCTGCTTTTGCTCAGGTAGTCGGCTGCGTACTATTTGTTTATCGCATCGCTACTTGGCGCGGTCGCGGCGCAGATTCCCTTGCTCGGCATGGCCGACTTCCCCGTCGAGGCGGCGATCGGTGGTCTGATGCAGCTGGTAGTGGGGGCGTTCCTGATTTCGTACTCGAAGTGGGCCGAGAGGAAGGGCTGGATCAACTAGGTGAACTAGCGATTTGGGGCAGATTTGATTTCCCCCTCCCGCGGCCCCGGACGTCTACACGGCGTGGGAGTGGCCCGCCCCCTGCCAAGGTGATCGCGGTGCGTGGCCGGACGGCCGATTGCCAAGATCAGGAGCTGGCTCGACGCGCACAGGTTGCGCGATGGGGCGTGCTAAGCGCAATACTTTCGGTCACTGTTTTGTAAGACCCTAACGATGCCAAGCCTTTCCGCTGGCACGGCTTGTGCTTTCCAAAGTCCCCGACTCAGTTGCAAGCGCGATTGCTCTGCAGAAGGGAAAGCAACGATGAGGTATCTATTCGTCTTGGTTGGGATGGCACTCGTGCTTGTGGCGTTCGGCTGCGAATCATCCGGGCTAGGCCCGACAGAGGTCACCGTGACTGTGACGGTTTCCGGCGACGGCGCGGGAAATGGTAGCGTCACATCGTTATTGCCTCCGGGTTCAGTGGTGCCCGACTTCGACGTCGACTGCCAGGTGAGCGCTGGGGTCGCGACGGGCACCTGCACCGATTCATTCCTCGACGTCGGCGGTCAGGGGGAGTTCCATCTCGTGGCGATTCCGGCCGCCGGAAGCGTTCTCACGGAGTGGAGCGGCGCTTGCGCCGGAAGCGGCGCTTGTAACCTTGCTTTCGACAGCACTGAGAACGTCAGCTTCGCTGTGACTGCCCGGTTTGAGCCATGGTCGCTCGGCGGGACAATCGCATTCGACAACGATCGAGACGGCAACGAACAGATCTACACGCTCGCGCTCGACGGCGTGTCGTCGCCGGTCAAGGTCAGCGACGGTCTGGGAGATGACGATGAGGTGGCATGGTCGCCGGACGGCACGCGACTCGCGTTCGATAGCGACCGCGGCGCCGAGCGAGACATCTATGTGATGAACGCGGACGGTTCGGGGGCGTCGGTGAACCTGACCAACAATCCCGCGGGCGGGGACGACGAGCCGGCCTTTTCTCCGGATGGCTTGCTGATTGCGTTTGATAGCGATACCGACGGCGATGAGGACGTCTACGTGATGAGGGCTGACGGGTCTCAGCTGGTCAACCTCACAAACACGAGCTCGAATGACGGCGATGCTTGGTGGTCGCCCGACGGCACACAGATCGTGTTTCAGAGCGATCGCGATGGAAACAATGAAATTTATGTGATGAACGTCGACGGCACTGGCACACCGCAGAACCTCACCAACAATGCAGGCAACGACGGGGAGCCTTCCTGGTCGCCGGACGGCGCCAAGATCGCGTTTGAAAGCGATCGTGATGGGAACACAGAGATCTACGTGATCAACGCGGACGGCACGGATGCCGCCGTTCGGCTCACCGAGAGCGTCGGCCAAGACGAAGAGCCCACGTGGAGCCCCGACAGCACGCTTCTCGCATTTGCGAGCGATCGAGGCGGCGATTTCGACATCTACGTAATCAACGCCAGCGACGGCAGCGGCCTCGCTCGCGTGACAGAAGACCCCGCGGACGACGAGGACCCAGCCTGGACCAAGTAGGGGCCCATGAGCAGACGAGCTATTCGGGCCCGCAATTCTCGAGGGTGCGATCCAGCACAACCCGGTGAAGCATGTACCGAGGCGGAAACGTCCAAAAAAGAGCACGGGAGCAGATAGTATCGTAGGAAGGTGGCATCCACCCGTCGAGCCTGTGACCTGGTAGCAAGCGTTTGCAGTGGCCCCTCCCCAGTCGTCTGGGCACAAAGGATGCTGACCCGAAGGCCGCATAGGCCAGCGGTCGAGGAGGAAGCCAATGGAACGCTACATAGGATTGGATGCGCATGCAACGAGTTGCACGTTCGCGGTGCTGAGCGAGCGAGGCAGGCGTTTGGACAGCGCCGTGGTCGAGACCAACGGGCGGGCGCTGGTGAAGTTCTTGCGCGGTGTGCCAGGAAACAAGCATGTGTGTCTCGAGGAAGGGACCCAGAGCGCCTGGCTCTACGAAGTGCTCCGAGGACATGTGCGCGAGCTGGTGGTCACGCATGCGCACGAACGCAATCGAGGTCCGAAGGACGACCAGCGCGATGCGTTTCATCTGGCGAACAGCCTTCGGCTTGGCGCCGTAAGCCCGGTGTACAAAGACGCAGGGCAGATGGGCGAGCTCCGAGCCCATGCCGATGTGTATGCCAAGCTCGTGACCGATGTGGTGCGTGCGCAGAATCGACTCAAAGCCTTGTTCCGGTCGCGTGGAGTCCAAGTCGTGGGCGGCGCCGTCTACACCCAGCGCGATCGACAAGCCTACCTCGACGAGCTTGCGCGCCCGTATCGCGGCAGTGCACTGATTTTGTACAGCGAGCTCGATGCGCTGCGCGCCATCAAGAAGGAGGCGGAAAAGCAGCTCATTGCGCAATCGCATCGACATTCGATCTCGGCCGTGCTCCAGACTTGTCCTGGGATGGGACCGATTCGGGTCGCCGAAACGATTCCCATCATCGTGTCTCCGTATCGATTTCGTACGGCGCGGCAGCTGTGGGCCTACAGTGGGCTCGCGATTGTGATGCGCAGCAGCAGCGATTGGGTGAAGACGCCGCATGGCTGGGAACGCGCACAGACGGTCAGAACTCGAGGCCTCAATCGCAACTACAACCGACGCCTGAAGAACATCTTCAAGGGAGCCGCGACGACCGTCATCACCCAGCGCCTGGAGCCGATGGTCGGCGACTACCAACGGGCTTTGGCGCAAGGCACCAAGCCCCCGATGGCCAAGCTCACCTTGGCGCGAAAGATTTCGGCCACCGTGTTGGCCATGTGGAAGAACAAGGAGGCCTATCACCCCGAGCGCTACCGACCCACACCCTAGCGGCGGCGTGCACAGGCAATGGCAAAAAGACAGCCTCCGCAAAAGGAGCAGGCCGCATTGGCCTAGCGTTCACCGAGTTTCGAGGGAGAGCATCTATTGTTTTGGTAGACCACGACCCACGGTCCAAGTCTCCACGGATAGGTTATGCGCCCTCGGAGTACCGATCGATACAATGGCCGCCCGAGGCCCTGATAGAAGGATGGTGCTCACCCAATCGTGAAGCACAAACGCGTATCGAAGACGACTGGGATATCTGCCTGACGTGCTGTTCTTTTCGCTTTGCCTCGAGGTCACGTCGAGACGACCGCAAACCGGACGCCGTTCGGTTCAACCGAACACGGTGGATGGACGGATCTACGCTTGACCCTTCCTTCCATAGAAGGCAAAACAAAGGCGGTCCAGGTGCGCCGCAAGTCGACACAGCGTCTAGTGCCGCGCAATTCGCACGTTCCCATTGGCTCCAATAGGCTAAGAAGG
>CAMYJN010000381.1 GCA_947258625.1 uncultured Polyangiaceae bacterium
CATGTTATTCCCATCGTACTTCGCGCCCGCCGCACCGCGTCGCGCCATCGCTCCAAGTGCCCGTCTCGTTCGGTTTGGGTGACCTGAGGCTCAAAGCTACGCTCGATACGGTAAGCATCTAAAACAGAATCCAGGCCGGTGAATACACCAACGGCCATGCCAGCTAAGTAAGCAGCTCCTAAGGCAGTCGTTTCGACATTCTCGGGACGATCGATCGTCACCCCGAGCATGTCCGATTCAAATTGCATGAGTAAGTCATTGCGGGCCGCACCACCGTCGACCCTCAAACGCTTGATAGCGCGACCGGCATCGGCCTGCATGGCGTCGACCAAGTCGACGATTTGAAAAGCAATTCCCTCGAGAGTCGCGCGCGCCAGGTGCGCTGCCGTCGTATCCCTCGTAAGCCCGTAAATGAGGCCCCTTGCTTGCGGGTCCCAGTATGGCGCCCCCAAACCCGCCAATGCAGGGACGAAAACCACATCGCCCGCTTCGTCGACCTCCAGCGCTTTGGATTCGATCTGCTCGGAGGAGGAGATTAGCCCGAGCCCATCACGCAACCACTGGACGGCGGCGCCTGCAATGAAAGCGCTCCCCTCGAGCGCGTACACGGTCTTGTCGCCGAGCCGCCAGGCAATCGTCGTCAGGAGCCCATTGTCGGAGTGCACCAAGCTCGTACCGGTGTTCATCAGCAGGAACGCGCCGGTGCCATACGTACACTTCGCGTCGCCAACCTCGAAACAAGTCTGGCCAAACAGGGCCGCCTGCTGATCGCCCGCCATGCCAGCGATTGGAATCCCGTCCGGCAAGCCGGGTACGCCGGAGCTGTGCGCGTAGACCTCGGAGCAACTGCGGACTTCGGCCAAGAGCGTCATCGGCACGCGTAGCGCCGCGGCGAGCTCCTCGTCCCATCGGCCTTTCCCGATGTCGTAGAAGAGCGTGCGTGACGCGTTGCTCGCGTCGGTCACGTGCACCTTCCCGCCGGACAAGCGGTAGACCAACCACGAGTCGATCGTCCCGAAAGCCAGCTCGCCCTTTTCAGCGCGGGCCCGCGCGCCATCGACGTGGTCGAGGAGCCATTCGAGCTTGGTGCCGGCCAAGTACGGATCGAGGACCAGGCCGGTTCTTTGGCGGAACATCTCTTCCTTGCCGGCGTCCTTGAGCTCCCGGCAGCGGTCGGCTGTGCGGCGGTCCTGCCAAACGATGGCCTTGTGCACCGCCTTGCCGGTCTTCCGGTCCCAAAGAACGGTCGTCTCCCGCTGGTTGGTGATGCCTATTCCCAAGCAGTCGGTCGCTGCGACACCAGCGCGCTCGATCGCGTCGCGCACCGCATCGCACACGCTTTTCCAAATCTCCTCGAGGTCATGCTCGACCCAGCCGGGACGCGGAAAATGCTGTGGAAATTCGTGATTTGCCCGCCCTAAGACCTCCGCTTCGGGAGATAAAAGCATGGCCGTGGAACCGGTGGTTCCCTGATCGATAGACAAAAGAAAGCCCGACATCCGAGCGAGTACGGTACGAAGCCTCAGGGCCAATGTAAAGCGGCTACTCGGTGCCGGTCACCATCGCCCGAAACCGAGGCCAAGAGTCACCGAGCCGTGCCTCGAGCCTTTCCCGAAGCGCCTTCACATCCTCGGCATCCGCGCCCAACTCGCAGGCGCGCTCCGCGCAGACCATGGCCGCCAAGATTTGGTCGCGAGCGGCCAAAGACCTGGCCAAGAGCGGCAGTGCTTCGCGCTCCTCCGCGCCGAGCCGGATCGCTCGACGAAGTAAGCCGATCGACTCACCGTGTTTCTCGCTTTCTGTGGATGCGCGACCGAGGGCGAGAAACAGGGTTCCTGCCTGTCCGGATTCGCCCGCCCACTGGACGCCGAGACGCAGGACTTCGTTGGCCGCTTCGAGCTCGCCGATCTTGGCGTAGGCCGTGCCGAGAAGGTCGAGGCTCATCGACAGGCGCTGGTGTACGTCCTCCGGGAGGCTCTCCGCCTCCCCCGTGCGCATGAGCATCGCGATCGGGGTCAGCCAGGGATTGAGCATCGCAATCGTCGCGCCCCAGTTGCCGTGGGCGTTCGCCGTCTCCGCCTGATCCACGATCGCGAGGTCGATGGACGGCTGGTTGGGTTGGTCGAGCCCGAGCTCCGAGCGCACCCGCTCATCGAGAACCTCCCTGAAATCGTCGAGGCTCAAGACGTGCTCGACATCGTTGAACCGAACCTCGATCTCGGAGAGGCCGAGATCGTGTCGAAGCTCGAGTGGCGTCACGAAGAACAGGCTCGCTTCGAGCAAATAGCGCCCGCCGATGTGCGCCTGCAGCGACTCCAAGTCCGCCTTCTCGGGAAGGCCCTGGTTCTGCAGCGGGTTCAGCAAGGCCCGTGCGATCGTTTCGCGGAATTCGGGCAGCGGCACTTGCCTTACCGTTGGATCTTGACCGATCGAGAATTCGACCATGGTTAGATTCTGCGTGTGTGGACTCGCGGTGAGGCTCAGGATTCGCGCGCCCGCAATTAGCGCGAGGCCAAGGGTGTTGCGGCCGATGATCTGACAGGCCTTGTCGAAATCCTTGGACTGTTTGAGCACTTCGTCGAACCAGCCGTCGGGACGTGCCGCAGACAAGTCGTAGACTTGCGGAGGGCTATCCGACATCTCAGCCCTCGCCGCTGAGCTTGCGACGGTACCACTCGATGGTCTCGAGAAGCCCTTGTTCGAGCTCGACATGCGCGCGAAAGCCGAGGAGCTCTTCCGCCTTTTTCACGTCCGGGATCCGAAGCTCAACGTCGGGGAAGTCCCAGTTGACGAACTCGATCGGAGACCTGCTCTCGGTGAGACGGACGATGAGCCGGGCGAGTTGGTAGATCGTGACTGTGCTTCGAGGATTGCCGATGTTGAAGCTCTCGCCGATGGCCTCTTCGCGCTCCATCGCCAGCTCGATTGCGTCGACGATGTCGTCGATGTAACACCAGGATCGAATCTGGTCGCCCTCATTGTGGATGAGAATTTTCTCGTCCTGCAGGGCGCGCACGACAAACGCGTGGACCGCTCCCTCCCCGACCTGCCCGGGTCCGAAGATGTTGAAGGGGCGAATCGAAACGGTCGGCAGGTTGAACTGCTTCCAGTAGTTGTGAGCCAGATGCTCGGTTGCGAGCTTGCTGACCGCGTAGGTCCAGCGGGCTTCTCCGACGGCGCCGAGGCTGGTGACGTCCGCCTCTCGGACACGAAACGCATAGGAGCCAAATACTTCGCTGGTGGAGAAATCGATGACCCGCTTGACCCCGGTGCAGTCGTTGGCTGCTCGGAGCACGTTCATCGTACCTTCGAGCGAAATCTCCATCGTCATCACGGGGTTTTTCAGAACTGTGTCGACACCCGCGATCGAGGCCATGTGAATCACGTAGTCGCAGCCGGTCACCGCGCGGCGAACGGCCGTCATGTCGCGGACATCGCCGACGACGAGCTCCACGTTCGGATGGCGGTCGAGGCCTGCCTTCGATAGCGCGTTGCGGCGCAGGATATCGAGCACTCGAACGTGATTATCGTCCGCCAGACGTGCAGCCAGCGCGGTTCCAATGAACCCCGCACCCCCTGTAATCAGGACGTGTGCCCCCTTCAACATGATCCCCCAGCTAGCATAGACGGAAGCCGGAAGTCGAGAAACCTCAGTCCCTTTACAGGTGGCTCGCCGCGTGGGATCGTATCCCTGCTAGGGGGCGTATGGGCATCTTCAGTCGGCTTAAC
>CAMYJN010000382.1 GCA_947258625.1 uncultured Polyangiaceae bacterium
GCGCCCCTCCCCGACGTCACCGAACAGGCGGCGATGCTCGAATCCAGCCCCGACGCCGAACCGGAGCGCGACCTCGGCGCGATTCGAGGGCAAGCGGCTGCCCGGCGCGCGCTCGAAATCGCTGCGGCGGGCGGCCACCACATGCTTCTCATCGGCAGCCCCGGCGCGGGCAAGACGATGCTGGCACGCGCCCTCCCCTCGATCCTGCCGCCACCAAGCTCCGAAGAGGCGCTCGAGATCGCCACCATTGCAAGCTCGGCCGGTCTTCGCTCGCCCCGGATTCTAGCCGGGCGGCAGCGGCCGTTCCGCGCACCGCATCACACCGCGAGCGCAGCCGCCATCGTGGGCGGCGGCGAGCCGATCCGCGCGGGCGAGCTGACCTTGGCCCACCGGGGCGTCCTTTTTCTCGACGAGCTGCCGGAGTTCCGCCGCGATGCGATCGAAACCCTGCGCACGACGATGGAGGAAGGTGAAGTCGTCATCTCGAGAGCACGGCAGCGTGTGCGGCTCCCTGCCGAGCCCATGGTCATCGCCGCGATGAACCCTTGCCCTTGTGGCTACCACGGTGACCCAACCCGGTTTTGCCGATGCGGCGAGCTGCAAATCGCCCGCTACCGCGGCCGAGTTTCTGGTCCCCTGCTCGATCGTTTCGATCTACAGGTCGCCGTGCCGCGGGTCAGTGCGCGCACGATGCGAAAAGCATCGCGAGGCGAGGAGTCCAAGGCCGTCCAGCGGCGGGTCGAGGAGGCACGGGTACGCCTGACGTCTTCGGGCGCGCGGGCCAGCATCGAATCACTCACCGAGAACGTCGCCCAAGAGGCGCTCACGCTGCTCGAGCTCGGCGTCGAACGCCTGAAGATGAGCGCCCGCGCATATCTGAAGGCGCTCCGGGTCGCCCACACCATCGCCGCACTCGATGGGGCGGGCGAGGTGCTGGCCGCGCACACCGCAGAGGCACTGCAGTACCGAGTCCTCGATCGCGAGCCCGCTTGAGGCTCGAGCGATCGACCGTAGCAACCCAACGACACCAAGAAGGAGCAAGAGCAAATGAAACAACCACTGAAGGCGGTCGACGCGCTTCTACAAAGCGTCGAAAAGCAGTTTGGCAAAGGCGCGATGATGCGGCTCGGCGACCGGAAAGCCGAGCGCGTGCCTTGCATCCCGACAGGCAGCCCGTCGCTCGACGAGGCCCTCGGCTGCGGCGGCTACCCAAAGGGCCGCGTCGTCGAGGTCTTCGGGCCCGAGTCGAGCGGCAAGACGACGCTCACCTTGCACGCCATCGCACAATGCCAGGCGACCGGTGGCGTCGCGGCGTTCATCGACGCCGAACACGCGCTCGACATCCACTACGCCCAAAACCTCGGCGTGAACGCCAAGGAGCTTCTGGTGAGCCAGCCCGATAGCGGCGAGCAGGCGCTCGACATCGCGGAGATCTTGGTGCGCAGCGGGGCGGTCGACCTCTTGGTGATCGATTCGGTCGCTGCCCTGGTTCCGCAAGCGGAGCTCGATGGAGACATGGGCGCTTCGCACATGGGCCTTCAAGCCCGCCTCATGAGCCAGGCGCTTCGGAAGCTCGCCGGGACAGCGCATCGCACCGGCACGACGATCGTCTTCATCAACCAGCTCCGCATGAAGATCGGCGTCGTGTTTGGCTCACCGGAAACCACCACGGGCGGTCATGCGCTCAAGTACTACGCCTCCGTGCGCCTCGACATCCGCCGCATCGGTGCCGTCAAGCAGGGCGAAGAGGTGCTCGGCAACCGTACCCGCGTCAAAGTCGTCAAGAACAAGCTCGCTCCTCCCTTTCGCAAGGCCGAGTTCGACATTCGCTACGGAAAGGGAATCGACGCCGTGGGCGACCTGCTCGACCGAGCGGTCGAGGCGGCCATCGTCGAGAAGAGCGGCTCGTACTATCGCTTCGGCGGGAAGAACATCGGCCAAGGCCGGGAGAACGCCCGGGATGCGATCGAGAAAGACGGCAAGCTTCGAGAGATCCTCGTCGCGCAGCTCCAAGCACCGGCCAAAGCATCCCGCGAAGCCGCGTAGCGGTTTGTGAACCCGTCGCTTCCTGTTACAAGACGGGCGTGCGCTGTCTGGTTACAGGGGCAACCGGATTCATCGGCGGCGCCGTCTTGCGCGACCTGCAGGCGGCGGGCCACGAGGTCGTGGCGTACGTCCGCGAGGGCAGCGATTCTCGATCGCTCCAAGACATCGAGCGATTCGTTGGAGACCTGGGCGACCCGAACCGCTTGGCAATCGCAGCGGCGAACTGCGACGCCATGGTTCACGCGGCCGGAATCGCCGACCCCTCGGCCGCGCCGGACGCCCTTGGCTGGGCGCACATCGCGGGCACCGAGAACACGATCAACGCGGCAAGGAAAGCCGGTTGCCGCCGCCTCATTCACATCTCCTGTGCCGATGTGACGCTTTACGATGGGCCCCGCTCTTTTTGGAACGAGGACGCTGCCCCGCCTCAGCCCTACGGCGAGCTTGCACAGACGAAGCTTCGTGCCGAGGAGCTCGTCCGCGTGTCGGGTCGACGCGGTTTCCGAACTTCGGTGCTCCGTCCCTCTCTGGTTTGGGGGCCGGGAGACACGACGCGCCTGCCCGGCTGGGAGAGCGAGGCCGATCGAGGCGGCATTCGAATCCTCGGCGGCGGCAAGAAACTCCTGTCGACCACGTACATCGGAAACCTCGCCCACGCAGTGCGCTGCGCCCTCGAGACGAAAATCACGACCGGCAACGTCTACTACGTCGTCGACGCCGAGCTCTCGGTTTCACGCGACTTCTTCACCGAGCTCAGCGCAGCCCTCGAATGGAACCCGCCAAGAAGCGGGGGGCCGTACCGCTGGGCCTGGATCGCGGCGAGGACCGGGCTATCGTCTCTGCATCCGACGCAGGTGATCCGGCGAGGACTGACCAGCGCCTTCGAGATGAACAGAGCCAAACGAGACCTCGGCTACGAGCCGATCGTCACGCGCGAGCAAGGCTTGGCCGCGCTCGCCGCCTGGTATCGCGAGACCCGGGTCGGCCGATGACGAGCGAAAACACCGACGATCACTGGATGCAGGCGGCGATCGCCGAAGCACGCCTGGCCGAGGCCAAAGGGGAAGTCCCGGTCGGCGCGGTGATCGTACACGAAGGGCAAATCATCGGCCGCGGTCACAACGGGCGGGAATCCTCGCAAGACCCGACGCAGCACGCGGAGATGATCGCGATTCGTGACGCCGCCAAGCAACTCGGCAGCTGGCGACTGATCGACACCGCACTCTACGTCACCCTCGAGCCCTGCCCGATGTGCGCCGGTGCGCTGGTCAACGCGCGCGTGCCGCGGGTCGTCTGGGGCTGTGACGACCCGAAAGCAGGCGCCACCCGAACCCTCTACAACATCGGAAGCGACGCCCGTCTGAACCACACGTTCGACTGCGTGCCGGGTGTCCTAGGGGACGAGTGCAGCACGCTGCTTAGCGAGTTTTTCTCAGCAATTCGGGCCAAGAACAGGCCACGGAACGGCCGTTGACACCCCAAAGCGTTTTGCTAGCTTCCGCCGCGGAGAGCTGTCCGAGTGGTCGAAGGTGCTTGATTCGAAATCAAGTGTACCGAGAGGTACCAAGGGTTCGAATCCCTTGCTCTCCGCCGGGTTCTTTGACCTACAAGTTGACGACCGCAGAAGCTCCTGCCCAAAAAGCAGAGGCTGAAGCGAACAGGAAGGCGGACTCCGCCAGGA
>CAMYJN010000383.1 GCA_947258625.1 uncultured Polyangiaceae bacterium
CGCGTCTTGTCCATCGGCCGATAGTTGTCGTCGCGAAGCTTTCCCGAGATGACGAGCTCGCCACCGAGCCCGTAGCGTTCTCGGTCGGTCGAGATTCTCGCCGGCTCGAGGAGCGGATCGTGGGTGAGCCAGCGAATCATCCGATCCCAAAACAGCTCGTATTCGTCGGATCCGACCGTGCTGTCGTCTGCGGCAAAGCGCCAGCGCCACGACGCATCGGCCGTCATGGCCGCGACCCGCCCCCGGCCCGATTCGCCAACCACGAGGATCGGAACCCTCGCGCCGCCCTGCAGGCGCGCCCGCGGATGTTGGAGCAAGACCTGCGCCCCCTCTTTGACCCCGCTCACCATGTTGGCGCCGTACAAGGCCGGAAGCGCCCTCCAAGTTTGCCGCGTAAGCACGGGGTCCGGGCCGAGAGCGACGATCGGATGCCGTGCCAGCGCCTTGCTGACCTCCCCGCGATAGCTTCCCTTGAGCACGCCGGGCGCGCCAAGCTTGACCGGCAGAATCTGTTCGATGGCCGTGCCCGCGTAGCGTCCTTCCGCGAAGGAGCGGTCACCGCCGATCATCAGGAACGAGCCGCCGCGCTGCACGTACTCTTTGATGCGCGGCAAGTAGGACTGCATCTCGTAGGGCGCGTAGTCAAAGTTCTGAAAGATGACGACGTCGAAGCTGCCCAGATGCTCGCGAAAGAGCTCGTCGGTCGGAAAGGGAATCAAGGCCAGCTCGTCGGTTGGGGCAGCAGTCAGGTCCGCCGCAGCCCGCAGGATGAAGAACGACACCAGGTCTACGGAGCCGTCGCGCTTCAAGAAATCGCGAAGGAATCGAACGTCCCAGCTCGGTCGCCCGGCGACCAGCAGCGCGCGAAGCCGCTCCCTGCCCACGCGCAGAAGCGCCGCGCGATCGTTGTTCTGGGGCACCTCGTCGTTTGAAGCCGCGGGAATCAACAGCCGATAGAGCGAGCGCCCGGTCCGTTGAGGCGTCACCTCGAAGGTCAAAGTGCCGCGGCCGTCCTGGTCGAGCTCCGCCACCATTTCTTGCTCAAGCCGGCTCTCATGCCAGAGCTGCGTGCGAAGCTCCGCACTTCGCAGGTCGCCCACCGCGCGCACATCCACCCGGATGATCGCCGGAACGCCGACGTATGCCGTCGTATCAGCCTGGAGCGATACGATGGCCTGGTCATCGAGCGGATCGTCCCCACCCACCACGACGCTGTGAATCACGGGCGGGCTCTGGCCGAGCGCAATCGTCTCTGCGCGGAAGCTCGTGTCGGCTGCGTCGGTGATTAGGACGATAGAGCCGACCTCTCGATCCACGCCCTTCCCGAGCACATAGTTGAGCGCGTTGCGGATTCGGGTCTCGTCGTCGGAGGGCTCGTAGCGCTCGTCGAGGCCGTCCCAGACCGTTGCACGCACGCTAGATCCAAAAAGGTAAACGACCGGGCTGACGCGGTCGTCATCTTGCCAGTCGCCGATCAGCGCGCTCACAGCGTCGCGCCGCGGACCATCTTTGCCCGAGAGCGTCATGCTTCGAGAGCTGTCGAGGAGAATGGCCGTGCCCCCGGCTACATCTTCGAAAGTTTCGCGCACCAAGGTGACCTGAAGGGCGAGCAGATAGACCGCCAAGATGCCCAGTGCCCCCAGCGTGCCCAGCGTGAATTTTCTCCGTCGGTCGCTCTCTCCGCGGATCGACCGAAGCTCGACGAGCCAGAGCGCAAACAGCGCAAGCCCGAGCATCCAGGCCGTCGTATTCCCTCCCCAAACCCCGAGCTGCCACTGCCAGTCCGTCACCCGAAAACCTCAGCGGCCCGAGCCACGGCGACGCATGATGAAAGGCGCGTGCACCTGGTCGTCTTTGTAGTCGGTGCAGAGCGCGTACATCACCAAGTTCACGCCGAGCCGGATCGCCTGCTCTCGCTGCCGCTCGCCGCCGGGAACGACCGCCTGGCTCCATGCGCCGAGCTTGTCCCGTTGCAGCGCCCCGCCGAGGTCGTGACGCGAGTACACGATGGCAATGCGATCCCCGTACGTGATGCCCTCGAGGAACGAAGGCCCCTGAACGCGACCGATCGGCCTTGTGAGGAGATAGAAGGATCGATAGATTGTGTGATCCTCCGAAATCGGTTTCAGCGGGAGCGCCGGAAACGCACGCAGCAGCTCGCGACGCAGGGCGCGATCAAACGCCTCGCCCCCGGCCGTCGCATCGTCGATTAAAATGAAGCCGCCGCGATGGATGTACTTGCGGAGGCCTTCGATCGCCTCTTCGCTCAGCGGTGGAAGCTCTTCACTCCCGCGCCAGTACACGAAGGGGCTTCGATAGAGAGACGCTCTGTCGAGCCTGGCTCGTCCTGGCTCGAGGATGGGCTCGACGCTGGATCGCTTGCGCACCTCCCAGGCGAGTCGTTCGGTCACGCCTTGGGCGCCACCCACGCCCTTGCCGAGGTCGAGCGAGACGATTTCCACATCGGTCGCATCGCCGAACGCAGCGGCGCGCGGTGCCGGAGACACTGAAAGGCAGGCCAGTACCAACAGAAGGCGACCCGACTGCACCCCGAAGATGGCCCGCATAGACACAGGACTACCAATCATGGGTCAAAGCGCAAGCCGGGTTGACCTGGACACTGTTCGCGATGAAAGTGCCGCCGTGTCGAAGGGCCCAGTTCGCGCTTGCGCCGCGGTCGCGTTGCTCGCGATTGGATTCGGTTGCGAAGGCAACGGCGCAACCAGCGATCCATTTTTGCCGAAGTTGGCCTCGAAGGACGCGCCCGCATTGCTTTCGCGAACACGTCCGCTCATGAGCACCGTGTTCCAGATTCAAGTCGACGCCCCGCCGCCAAACGCGGAGAACGTCATCCGTCAAGCGTTCGAAGAAATTGAACGATTGGAATCCGTCTTGTCGGAATGGCGCGACGATAGTGACGTCTCCAAGGTGAACAGCCTGGCCGGAAAGAAATCGGTCAAGGTTGAGCCTGACACCCTACGTGTCGTCGATGCAGGCATGGATGTGTCGACCTGGTCGCGCGGCGCGTTCGATTTATCCTGGGCGGCGCTCTGGGGCCTTTATGATTTTCGTCCGGACTCGATCAAAATTCCAGCTCCCGAGGAGATCAAAACCCGCATCGCCCTGATCGACTACAAGAACATCCGCGTCAGCAAGAAGTACCAGACGGTGTTCTTGAAGAAGCGCGGGATGGCCATCGGGACGGGCGGCATCGCGAAGGGCTACGCGCTCGATCATGCCGGTGCGATCCTCCGGGGCGCTGGCATCGACAACTACATGATCTTTGGGGGCGGCCAGGTGCAGGTGCACGGCAAACGCGACGGCAGGCCCTGGCGTGTCGGCATCCAACACCCGCGCGACACGGGCAGCTATTTCGCGGCGCTGGAGTCGACCGGGGCCTCCTTTTCGACCTCCGGGGACTACGAGAACGCCGTATTCGATGGCGCGGGCAAACGCTGGCACCACATCATCGACACCAAGACCGGCCTCCCCGGAGACAAGTCTCTGTCCGTGACGATCATGACGTCGGAGGGCATCTATGCCGACGCCCTGAGTACGGCAGCGTTCGTGCTGGGTCCGGAGAAGGCTCTCAAGATGCTCAGGCGAATCGCCTACCCCGCCGAAGCGGTCATCGTCGGCGCGGACTGCAAGGTCTACATGAGCCCGAAAACCAAGAAGCGGATTCGGATGAATGTGGAGCTCGTCGACGGCAGGCTGC
>CAMYJN010000384.1 GCA_947258625.1 uncultured Polyangiaceae bacterium
GGGCGCCCGGGTTGAGGCGCACGACGCGGCCGTCCTCGAGCTCGAAACGAGACGGGGCCTCCCAGATGTAGACGCTTCGGTGACACTCGATCACCCGACGCGCCGTGTGGATGTTCGAGATGTCCGGCAGGTCCGGGTTGAAGTCGAACAGGGGGTCGAGGTCCATTTCGGGCGCCGAGAGCGTCGTATAGAAGCGGGTCACGTAGGGCCGCGAAAGCACGAGCTCCTGCGTGGCGATCATCGGCTCGATGACTTCCTCGCCTAGGTCGTCGACGAACGCCTGCTTGTCCAGGCCTTCTACGGCCGCGGGGTTGCACGCGGGGCATCTCAGGAAGTCATCGACGTCGACGTCGTCAGGAAGAATGCGATCGATCAGCGCCCGGTAGCCATCCCAGCCCAAGAATCGGCTGCTGCTCTCGGACACAAGCTCGGATGCAGAGAGAATGTCGACGCTCATCCGTAGCGCCTCCCAATCGGCTCTCTCGAACTCGAAGATCAGAATGCCTTCATAGTCCGAGCTCGGACCTGCGCGCTCGGACACGAAACCCTGACCGCCGGCTTCGTTTGCCGCCGCGATCACCACCTGGTTGTAATTCCCGGCGCCGTTGAGCCAGTTGATGAGCGCCTGGTTCAGCTCGAGCCCTTTGTAGTTGACCGGAACCGCGCGGCTCTCGCCGAGCACCCAGACCATCACGCCCATGTCGTCGTTTGCGGCGACAGCGGTCGGCCGAATCGGGATCATCGGTTGGTCGGACTCGTAGGTGATCCACACCGGGCGAATGGTGCCTGTGTCATTTCCTTTGGTGAGCCGGAACGCGAGCAGATTCATCGCGTCTTGAAGGTACTCGCCGAGTAGGTTCGCGATGTCGTCTGGATTTCCGCCCGGGGGCACCACGTCATACCCTTCCAAGGTCAGCCATTCGACCGCGACGTCGCCGATCTTCTCCGAGCTCGCCTTGGGCTCGATGACCACGTAGTCGTAGGGACCAACCGTGCCGGAGGCGAGGACGTTGACCCCGCCGTCCCCACCGGCACCTCCCGAGCCGTCGGTGCCGAAATTCGGGCCTGGCGGGGAGCCGCTCGCCGCGGATTCGCCCCTCGATTGTTTACACCGGCCTTCGACTTCCGTCGTGAAGGTGTACTGGGGGTTGCTCGCTTGCTGGAGCCGCGCGAACGCCAGGTCCGAGGATACCTTCACCTCCGGAATCCCTGGCACCGGGAGCACCCAGGCGAACTCCTCCGAGGGTCCTTCGTATTGGATCTGAACGACCGCGGTCACCGTTTGATCGGCGTTCTTGGCGAAGATGATGCGTTCGGCGGCCTGGTTCACCGGTGCGGAGGCGGAACAAAAGAGCCCGCCACAGGCTTGGGCAGGCTTGGGCTGGGCAATCAGGGCCAGCGCGAAAGCTGAGCCAAAACCAAGGAGAAGTTGAATTCGAGACATTTTGGTCATCCCTTTGACGCGCTGGGCGCAGGTTGGCACAGAGGAAGCCGGTTCAACCCTGGGATGAGCAAGCGCTATGCCAGTGCTAGCGGCCGAGGGTCGTCGCGGTGTTGGCGGGCGGCACATCCGCACCGTTACGAAGCCCCAAATAAAGCGCGGCCACGAGCAGGGTCCCCAGGGGCGCGCCAAACAAAAGACCGACGCCGCAGAACATGGCCGAGCCCGCGAAGATCAGCATCGCGAGCACGCCGACCCCGATGATTCGCCAACGCTGACCGTGCGCGATCCGCCAGGAGTAGATGATGGCCTCGACGGGGCCCGCGTCGTCGTTGAACGCAAGCTCCGCTTGAATGAAGGTGATGCCAGTGAGGATGTAGACGTAGAGCGGCAGGAGCAGCAGGCTCGCCAATCCGAAGGGTCTCCCCGCGTCGTCCATGATCTCGCTCATCGGCGTCTCGAGATCGACCGGGCCGACGAAGACCAACCAGACGATGACGACGATGGGGAGAATAATCAGGGCGATTCCCAGGAACACCACCAGCGTCTGAACGATGTACTTCCCGATCTTCGAGAGTTGACTGAATAAAGTCCCGACGGTCGCTCGCTGTCCGTGAAGACCCCGCATGGCCATCGCCCAAAGCCCGAGCGTGAAGACTCCGGACAACACCAACTGGACCAGGTACAGAACGATTTGCACAATCACGTCCACGGCGACAAACACCGCGCTCGGGTCGGACCCTGATTTCTGAAACGCGCTGACCAGCCCCCAGATCAGGCTCAGCGCAAAGGGGACGCCCATCCCGATGAGCCCATACAGAAGCATGGCCAGCACCCAGCTGCCGAGGTCCCTCGACCAGGCCTCGGAGGCGCGGGAAAGCAGATCGGTGAGTGCGACCCGGTCGCGGCTCAGGGTGAAACCGAGCTTGACCGGTCGCGGTTCGGGCGTGCTGGGTGCGGGCCCCGTTGGCTCGTTGGGAAGTTCCATCGTTGGAATGATTAGCATCTGGCCGATCGGCTGCGAAGAAAGTCATCAACGCCACGGGCCCATGCGTTCCCTGCTCGCCTGCCGACTTCGTCGCGGACGCATGCGAGGCGGCGGTCAATCCGCCTAAGATGCAGCGTCCAGCGCTAGTTCCACCTGAAGCCCTCCATCGTCTGCTTGGCGCTGTAGCGGGGCACGAAGCCCGTGGCTTCGACGAAGGCCTTGTTGTCGATGACGATGGGGTACTTCACGTGGGCGACTGCGTCGTCGGGGAGGTACGGAAAGCCGAAGCGGCCGAGGACGCTCGAGTAGAGCGGCTCGGGGATCGGCACCGCCCGCTTGCCGGTGGCCGAACAGACGACGGAGAGAGGCACCGGCGGAGGGCCCGCAACGTTGAAGACGCCGCGCAGCTGTTTTTCAACCGCCAATGTGATCGCTTCTTCGGCGTCCCACTCGTGCATGAGCTGGTAGAGCGGATCGAAGCCCAGCACCATGGGGACGCGGCTCTTCGAGAGGAAGCCGGCGAGGGTCCCGCCTCGGCTCGGACCGAGGAAGTAACAGAGCCGGAGGACTGCCGTATTGAGCTCCGGCCATCGCCAGAGCGCGCTTCCTGCGTAGAGGTCCGCTGCGACCAGGTCGGCCAGCTCTTTGAACGCCGCGCCCGCGAGTGGTGGCTCGTCTTCGGTGTGGTAGAGCGGTGAATCCGGGGTGGCCCCGTAGACGGTATGGCGGCCGACGAACACCGCCTGCTTGACGCCGTACTCGTGACAGTACTCAAACAGCTTTCGGGTGCCGCCGAGGTTGATGCGGTAGCGCTCCTCTGTCGTCGTCGTGAAGTGAGTCACCGTCGCCATGTGAATGAGCGCATCGGGACGTGAGATTCGAAACACGTCTTCCGCAGGGCGTTTGCGGATGTCGGCCTGGTGCATTTCGACGCCCTCGGGCACGTCGGGCCATGGACGCCGGTCGATCCCGACGACCTCGTACCCGCGCCGGACCAATCGGTATGCGACGCCGCGCGCCAAGGTGCCGCTGATTCCGGTGATCAAGATCTTCATCGCGTCTGCTCCTCGTCCGAATCCGGCATGCGCTCGAACATGAATGCCCGCGGGCGAGCGTCGAGCCCCCTGCTGATCAGCCGCTCCATTGCATGACGAACCTCCTCGACATACTGCTTGATGACGTGATCGGGCTCCGAGCCGTCCCCTTCGAAGTGCATCGGAGGCCCGTAGTACACCTGACAGGCAACCGGCAACGGAAAGAGAATGAGCTGAGGCGCCACGGGAA
>CAMYJN010000385.1 GCA_947258625.1 uncultured Polyangiaceae bacterium
CTGCGGTCCGGTGGGTTACAAGGCCCTCCTCGACCCCTTTGCACCGACCCCGGTCGTGGAACAGCGGGACGGGCGCTTCATCCTCGACTACGACAGCCGTCCGGCTTCGGTTGGCAGGTTACGATCGTTTCAAGGCAACTTCGGGATGATGGTGCGGGCCTACGCCTACCTCAGGGAGATGGGCGCCGAAGGCTTGAAGCAAGCCACGGAGCTAGCGGTGCTCAACGCCAACTATCTGCGAGTCCGCTTGGGCGAGGTCTGGCACGTTCCCTACGAGCGAATCTGCATGCACGAAGTAGTGATCAGCGACCGCCACCTCAAGGAGTCGCACGTGACGACCATGGACGTCGCAAAGCGGCTGATGGATTACGGCTTTCACCCGCCGACGGTGTATTTTCCGCTGGTGGTGAAGGGCGCAATGCTCATCGAGCCGACCGAAACCGAGAGCCTTCAGACCCTCGACGAGTTCGTAGAAGTCATGAAGACGATCAGCGACGAGGCGACCGCGGAGCCGGACCGCGCCAAGACGGCGCCACAGGTTACGCGTTTGCGTCGGCTGGATGAGACCCAGGCTGCTCGGAAGCCTGTGCTGCGTTGGACAGCTCCCGGAACACACCCCGAACCATAGTCTGCTTCTGGTGAAACGGCAGGAACGCCGCTTTGAAGCCGTTGATGATCATCCGGTGAATGTCGTCGCGATCCATGCCCATCCGGCTGTGGCAGAGCCAGAGCTCGCGCGACACGGTCGTGTCCGCGATTAGACGGTTGTCGGTGTTGATCGTCACGCGTAAGCCGAGGTCGTGATAGAGCTTGAGCGGGTGCGTTCGAAGGTCTTTGACCGCGCCCGTCTGGACATTCGACGACGGACAGCACTCGAGCGCAATGCGATGGTCATTGACGTAGTGCAGCAGGTCGCCGTCTTCGCGAAGCCGGCAACCATGGCCGATGCGGTGCGCGCCGCAGACGTGGATGGCTTGGTGAATCGAGGCGGGACCATAGGCCTCACCGGCATGGATCGTCACCGCGATGTTGTTGTCGCGAACCAGCTTGAACGCTCGAAGATGATGTTTGGCCGGATGATCGTACTCCGCGCCTGCCAGGTCGAACGCGACCACGCCACGGTTCTTGTAGGCGACGGCCAGCTGTGCCATTTCAAAGGACGACTCGGGCGAGATGTTTCGAATGCCGCAGAGGATGACGTTCGCGATGATGCCGTGGTCCTTTTGCGCGTCCCAGAGCCCCGCAAGCACGGCTTCGACCACCGTCGTGAGCCGGAGCCCACCGCGCGCGTGCAGGATGGGCGAGTAACGCACCTCCATGTAACGAACGTTTTCGGCAGCCGCGTCCTCGCTCAGCTCGTAGGCAACCCGGTACAGAGCGTCGGCGCTTTGCAGAACCTTGAGCGTCGTATCGAAGGCCTTCAGGTATTCGACCAAGGAGCCCGCATGCTCGCCGCAGTGTAGAGCCCTCTTCAGATCGTCCGGATGATCGGCCGGCAATCGGATTTCCTGCGCCTCCGCGAGCTCGAGCATCGTGGACAGCCGCAGCGAACCGTCGAGGTGAACGTGCAGGTCCGTCTTTGGCAGGGCTTGAATCTGGGAGAGCGTCAGCTCCATCCCCTTCATTATACCGCGTTTGAACGACCTCAACCCGCGGACTCGGGACGGCCCAAAACCTCAATGACTTCGCCGAGTCGCTTCGCCGCGACACTAACCCGTGTGGGCATGCCCCCGTTGAGGCCGAGGGCCCGCACCAGGTCGATTCCACTGTCGAAGCGTGCCGCCACGGTGACCGTGGTCTCGTCGTGTACCAGGGAAATCGGCGCCAGCCGCTGGCCGATCAGGAGCAGCTCGGTCTTATCGTACGGGCCGTCGCGGCGCGTCGCGTCGCAGATTGCGAGGCGGCCACGAACTTCGTAGCGGGCCGAAAGCCGCTTGGCCTCGCGTTCCCTCTCCTCGAGGGCTTCGGCCACGACTTGGAACTCCCGGTAAATCGCCGCGTCGCGTGCGCCGTCGGCCAGGTAGCGCACCATCAAGCCTCGAAGGCCTTCGTCGCGCGGCCTCGCGCGCAGCGCTCGGTCTAACACGCGCGCGCGTTCGCTTGGCTCGCCGAGGCGTGTGTCGATCGCACGGGCATCGTCATCGGCTCCTTCGTAGGGCTCGACGCCGCCGCGAATCCACTTGGCCGCCGAGCAGAGCCCGTCGAAGTCCACGTGGCAGCAGATCGTATCGACGTCACCGGCGGCCGCGACGCGCTCCGGCGTGACCAATTCTGGGCAGGCCCCGTGCTGTGCTTTGGTCCTCAGAACAAAACGCGGGTCGTCGGCATAGTCCGCGTGCCGATCGTGGTCATGGTGATCGATCCACATCGCCAGCCGAGAGCCGAGGCCCGAGATGAACGGCAGCGTGGTCTTTTCATAGCTTGCACCTGCTGCATTTGCGGCGAACGCCACATCCAGCACCACGACGCGCCCGGGCAGACTGCCGGGCTTCGGCAGCTTGCGGGGCGTTCCGTACGCCAAATGCGGGAAAATACTCACGATCCGAGCATGTGGCCCAGTCGACTGCGGCGCAACTCGCGGATAGTTGGATCGGTTTTTCCCAAACCGATGCCTCGGGGAAACACAGCGGAAATATGGCGCCTCCATAAATCCCTCGTGCCGCTGCCGAGGGTGCGCCGCGGCCATGACTAAGAGGTGCAAAGATCATGGAAGAACAACTTTCGGAACTGACAACGTATGCAAACGCATTGTGGGTTCTCGTTAGCGCCGCACTCGTTTTCTTCATGCACGCGGGCTTCGCCCTCGTCGAGAGCGGGTTCTGCCGCAAGAAAAATGCGGTGATGGTGTTGATGAAGAACTTCGGTGTCGTCGCGATTTCATCGCTCATCTTCTACTTGGTGGGCTATGGCGTGATGTTTGGCGAAGGCAATGCCTTCGTGGGGCTGGCGAGCTTCTTCCCGAACAACGGGGGAGCCGACGCGGACCTACCGCCCTATGTCTTTCTCTTCTTCCAGCTCGTCTTCGCAGCGACCGCCTGCACGATCGTGTCGGGCGCGGTTGCCGAGCGCGCTCGCTTGCTGACCTTCTTCTTTTTCACCGCGATCGCGACCATGATCATCTACCCGGTGGTCGGTCACTGGGTCTGGGGTGGCGGCTGGCTCTCTGAGATGGGTTTCGTCGATTTCGCAGGAAGCACGGTCGTTCACGGCGTCGGCGGTGGCATGGCCCTCGCAGGCGCGCTGGTGATCGGCCCGCGAATCGGCAAGTACATGCCGGATGGCTCGGTCCGGCCGATGCCCGCTCACAACTTCCCGCTCGCCGCGCTCGGGGTGCTCATCCTGTGGCTCGGTTGGTTCGGCTTCAACGGCGGCTCGGAGCTCGCCATGGACGCCGAGGTCGGTCGAATCGTCCTCGTGACCAACCTCGCGGCTGCTGCCGGCTTCTGCGGCGCCCTCACCTGGATTCGAATCCGCAGCGGCCTGCTGGACCTTTCGATGGCCCTGAACGGCGCCCTCGCGGGCCTCGTGGGCATTACCGCGGGTTGCTACAACATCACCGGTGGTTGGTCGATCGTGGTCGGCATCGTTGCTGGCATGCTCTGCGTCGAAGGCGTCCTGCTGATCGACAAGATGAAGGTCGATGATCCGGTCGGTGCGATCACCGTTCACGGCGTCTGCGGGATCTTCGGCACGCTTGCCGTCGGCCTCGTCG
>CAMYJN010000386.1 GCA_947258625.1 uncultured Polyangiaceae bacterium
GAAGCCCGGCGCAGAGCGCCGGCAAGGCAGAGCAAAGCGAATGCCGCGCCAGGGAGGATTACGGGCGGGGGTGGGCGGGCGGTGTAATTAAACCAAACCAGCTCCCAAGCCCATCAACCACCCCCCACCACATCCGCGCCAGCGCCAGCGTCAACGACACCGTCAGCGCCAGCGTTCACCGTCGAGCGTAACCCCTCACAACGACTTCGGGCCCGGCTCATCGAAGAGCAGCGGGCCCGCGTCTGTATGTGGTTGGCCTCTCAGGCCAAACCCCTACTCGGTCTTGATCGTCTCTTCTTCCGCGGGCTCGTCCGACGAAGCCTCTTCGGCCTCTGCGGGGGCCTCTTCGCCCTCCGCCTCCGGGCTCGCTGCGACCGCAAACGCTCCAAGCTTGTCCTTCAGCGCATCGCCGAGGGTGGCTTGCGCGCCGCCGAGGCTCGGGCCGACTTTGCGCGGTGCAACCCGCTTCTGGGCCTCTTCGGGGCGCGCGACCTGGTTCACGTCCTGGCCTTCGGCCGCTCGGAGCGAGAGCGTGATGGTGCGTTCGTCGTCGTCGAGGCGAATGACCTGAGCCTTGACGATGTCGCCGGTCTTGACGATCTCGGTCGGCTCCTGGCTGAGGTCGGCGCTGATCTCGCCGCGCGGAATCACACCCTCGACGCCGCGCTCGAGCTCGACGTGAATGCCGTACTCGTCGGCGCCGGTCGAGCGAACCTCGATGACGGTGCCCTCGGGGTAGCGTTCGGGTACGAAAACCCAGGGGTCTTCGTAGAGCTGTTTGATGCCGAGGCTGACCTTGCGGTCGTCATGGTTGATCGAAAGGATGATCGCCTCGACCTCGTCGCCCTTGCGGTAGATGTCGGACGGGTTGTTGATGCGCTGGGTCCAGCTGAGGTCCGACTTGTGGACCATGCCGTCGACGCCGTCCTCGATGCCGACGAAGACGCCGTAATCGGTGATCGAGCGAACGCGGCCCTGGATGATGTCGCCTGGGTTGTACTTCTGCGTGAAGACCGTCCAGGGGTCGGGCTCGAGCTGCTTGAGGCCCAAGCTGATGCGCTTGTTTTGGGCGTCGAGGTCGAGAACGACGCACTCGACCTCCTGGCCTACCTCGAGCAACTTCGACGGATGCTTCGGCTTGGCCCAGGTCATTTCGCTGACGTGGATGAGGCCCTCGACGCCCTGCTCAAGCTCGATGAAGGCGCCGTAGTCGGTGAGGGACACGACCTTGCCCTTGACCTTCTTGCCGGCGACGTAGTGATCGGTTGCGACGTTCCACGGGTCTTCCATGGTCTGCTTGAGGCCCAGCGAAACGCGCTCGGTGTCGGCGTTGTACTTGAGCACCTTGACGGTGACCTCGTCGCCCACCTCGAAGACCTCGGACGGGTGATTGACCCGGCCCCAGCTCATGTCGGTGATGTGAAGCAAGCCGTCGATGCCCCCGAGATCCACGAACGCACCGTACTCGGTGATGTTCTTGATGGTGCCGGTGACGACCTGATCCTCTTGAAGGTTCTCGAGGGTGGCTTCCTTGAGACGGTCGCGCTCCTTCTCGAGAAGCACGCGACGCGAGAGCACGATGTTGCCGCGCTTCTTGTTGAATTTGATGACCTTAAACTGGAAGGTCTGACCGAGAAGGCGATCGAGGTTACGGACCGGCCGGAGGTCGACCTGGGAGCCCGGAAGGAAGGCCTTCACGCCGCCGCGGATGGTCACGGCGAGGCCGCCCTTCACGCGCTGGGTGATCGTCCCTTCGATGAGCTCGTCGCGCTCGCACGCGGCGCTGATTTCATCCCAGACTTTGAGCTTGTCCGCCTTCTCCTTGGAGAGCATGACGAGGCCGTCTTCGTTCTCCTTGGATTCGATCAGCACGTCGACGGCATCGCCGGCGGTCGCCGAGATGTTGCCTTCGGCGTTGATGAACTCGTGGAGCGAGATGACGCCTTCGGACTTGTATCCGATGTCGACGACGACCGAGTCTTTGCCGACTTTCAGGATCGTCCCGGCGACGATGTCGCCTTCGCGGAGCGCGTCTGTTCGGGTGGCCGAGGCTTCAAAAAGAGCCGCGAAGCTCTCGGGGTTGGGGGTTTCGTTTTGAATTTGTGTGGTTTCGGTCATGTAATATTCGCTGCTTCCGGTGCGTTCGTCAGAGCGTGGCACACCTGGCCGGGCCTCCGAAGACCCCCGGAAATGCAGGGAAGTGCCTGGGTAGCAGGGGAGTTTGGGGGTGTCAATTGCAGGCCTGAACGAGCTCGAGCACGTGTTGGACCACCGATTCGAGGTCGAGGCTCGTGCTGTCGAGAATGACGGCGTCCTCGGCAGGGCGCAGCGGCGCGATCGCCCGGGTGGAGTCCGCGTCGTCGCGGGACCTGATTTTGGCGAGGATTTGGTCGTAGTCGGCGTCCGTCCCGCGGTTTTGCAGGTCCTCGACCCGTCGCCGCGCTCGCTCTTCGGCGGAGGCCGTCAGAAAGAGCTTCACCTCGGCGTCCGGGAAGACGACGGTGCCGATGTCGCGGCCCTCGAGCACCACGCCGCCTTCGCGGCCCAGATCGCGCTGCATCTCGAGCAATGCGCGGCGGACGCCCGGATAGGCGCTCACCTGGCTCGCACCGGCGGACATCTCGGGAGTTCGGATCTCGTCGGCCCGATCTTCGCCATCGACCAAAAGCCGAGGCGTCCCATCATCTTGCGGCGCAAAGCCAAGGTCCGCCTCAACCGCGACGGCGGCGACGGCGGCTTCGTCGTCCCAGGCGATGCCCCGGTCGCGGGCGGCGAGCGCAACGCCGCGATAGAGGGCCCCCGTGTCGACCAAGGTGTAGCCGAGCCGCTGCGCAAGAATGCGAGCGGTGGTGCTCTTGCCGACGCCGGCCGGGCCGTCGATGGCGATGACAGGGCGCGGTCGGGTCATTGGGTTTCCTCCGTGATGTCCGCTCCAAGCGACCCCAGGAGCGACACGAAGCCTGGGAAGCTGGTGTCGACCGCCTCGGCGCCCTCAATCACCGACTCGCCCTCGGCCATCAGCCCAAGCAGCGCCGCGGACATGGCGATGCGGTGATCGCCCCGGCTTTCGATCGTTGCGCCGTGGAGCGGAGCGCCCCCGGTGATGATCATGCCATCGGGAAGCTCTTCGCACGGGACGCCAAAGGCCTGCAGCACGTGCGCCATCGTGGCGATGCGGTCGCTCTCTTTGACCCGAAGCTCGCTGGCGTCCCGAATTTCAGTCTTCCCTTTGGACACGGCGGCCAAGGCGCAGACTGCGGGGATCTCGTCGATCATGCGGACGATCAGCTCGCCGCCAGCAACGGAGCCACGAACGGCGCGGTGCACGACACTGATTTCCGCCATCGGTTCATCGCCCGCGCCATGTCCGCTCGATCGGTGCGAGACGTTCGCGCCGAGCAAACGCAACCAGTCGAAGAGGCCCGTCCGCGTCGGATTCACGCACACGTCGCTCACGCTCACCTGGCTGCCCGGTACCATCGCGGCAGCGAGCAGTGGAAACGCGGCGCTCGATGGATCCCCAGGCACATGCCAGTCGAACGGCTCCCAACCTCCCGCCCACTCGAGGTTCGGGTCCAGCACGACGGAGGCACCGGCGGTTTGGAGGGGCACGCCGAGCGCAAGCATCATCCGCTCGGTGTGGTCGCGCGAGAGGACAGGCTCCTCGATCGCCGTCGGGGCGCCAGCGTAGAGGCCGCTGAGAAGGAGCGC
>CAMYJN010000387.1 GCA_947258625.1 uncultured Polyangiaceae bacterium
GGAAGGCGTGCAAAAAAACGCTCGGGCAGGCGCGCGTAGCTATTGTCGAACCGGAAAAGCTCGTCGTCGGTCGTTGGATGCTGCATGAGTCGCCGCGCCGACTCTAGCAGCTCCGCACTGCCGACCGCATGGCCTCCTTTTGGTGAAACCAGCCCTCGTGCTACCGTGGTCGCCTCTCGGAGGTACTGCATTGATACGCGAAATTCGGGTCGGAATCTGTGGATGTGGCGTGATCGGGGAAGGCCTCGTGAAGGTCTTGCTCGAGCACGCGGACGTCATCCGCGCGCGAGCAGGCGCGCCCGTCCGGCTTGCCGCAGTGGCGGACAAAGACCCCGCCCGGCTCGACATCGTTCGCGCGCTCGACCCGGGCATTGCCTTGCTCGACGACGCGTTCGAGCTCGCCAAACGGGACGACGTCGATATCGTCGTCGAGCTCATCGGTGGCGTCGACGTTGCCGAGCGCTTGGTGCGCGCGGCGTTGGAGGCGAAGAAGCATGTCGTCACCGCGAACAAGGCGCTCTTGGCCGAGCGCGGCGCGGCTTTGTTCGACCTTGCCGCGGCCAATGGCTGCGATTTGTATTTCGAGGCAGCGGTCGCTGGCGCCATCCCCGTGATTCGCGTCATTCGAGAGTCGCTCGCTTCCGATCATATTCGTTCCGTTCGGGGCATCATCAACGGGACCAGCAACTACATCCTGTCCAGCATGGCCAACGAAGGAGCAGCGTTCGCCGACGCGCTCAAAGCCGCGCAAGATGCGGGGTTTGCCGAAGCAGACCCGACGCTCGACATCACCGGCGGCGACGCGGGTCACAAGCTGGCGCTCATCGCGGGCCTTGCGTTCGGCGCGCGCGTCCTGCCGAGCGACTTCCTGACCGAGGGCATCGAGCAGGTCGATCCACGCGACATTCAGTATGCGCGCAACTTCGGCTACGTGATTCGGCCCCTGGCCGTGGCGGAGCGCCTCGAGGGCGGTGCCTTGGATTTGCGGGTCCATCCGGCATTGGTCCCCAAGAGCGACCCGCTGGCTCACGTCGACGGCGCTCTCAACGCCGTTGCAATCCAAGGTGAGATGGTCGGGCCGAGCTTTCTCTCCGGCCTCGGGGCGGGCGCCGGTCCCACAGCGACCAGCGTCGCCGGCGACATCATCGACATTGCAAAGAACTCAATCGCCGGCGCGCCCGTGAGGCGATGGCATCTCCCCTCCGAAGGCGAGCAGAAGCTTCAAGCAACCGGCGCTCTTTCGTCTCGCTACTACCTTCGGTTTTCGGTGAGGGACGAATCGGGCGTTCTCGCGGCGCTCTCCGGAAAACTGAGCGACTCCGGCATTTCCATCGAGGTGATGGTTCAGGACAGGGACGCCGGTGACGACGGCACCGCTACGATCGCCATCCTGACGCACCATGCGCGGGAAGGCGAAGTTCGAGCCTCACTGAGCGCGATCGACGACACGCATCTCACGACAGCACCAACGCATCTCATCCGAATCGTCGAATGAGCGGAAGCGGACCGCTTTCAAAATGAGCCGCTCAGGGGACCGGCGCGTGCCGTCGGGTCGCCTCGGCCTGAACGTAGGCACAGGCTGCAACCAACTGCGGCACGAAGTTCGAGTCGCGGGCGGCGCACGCGAAATGGTCGCCGTGGACCTCGAACGATTTGGCGCCGGGGATCGCTGCGGCCATCGCGTGCTGCCGTCGCGTAGGCACAATCTTGTCTCGCGTCGTGATCACGACCGCGGTTGGCACCGTGATGTTCGACACCCAGTCGCGTGACGAGAAGCGAAGGACGGCGCGTGTTGCCTGGGCGAGCACTGCCGGATCGCTCCCCGACATCTCACGGCGAACGAAGTCTTTGCCTTTGGGGCCCGGCACCGTCTTGACCATGTTTTCGATGATCTGCCCGCGCACCAACTTGGGCGCCAATCGGGCGCCGACCACGGCGCCAGGCAAGATCGCCCGGGTCAGGATGGGAAACTGCAGCGGCGTGAAGTACCTCGAGGTCGCGCAAAGCACCAGGCCAATCACTCGGTCCGGGTGCCGGTTCCAACAAAGCTTAGCGATCGGGCCGCCCATCGAATAGCCAACTGCAATGAAGCGATCGATGCCAAGCTGGTCGGCCACAGCAATGACGTCGTCCGCACAATCCTTGAGTCGAAACCAGCGGGTACGAATGCCCTGGCCGTGGCCCCGATGATCCACCGCCAACACATGGTACCGCTGCGCAAGCTCGGGAAACGCAGCAAACCAGTTCAGCGGCCCCGTGGCACCAAGGCCGTGGAGCAGCACGAGGGTAGGCGCACCCTCGGGCCCCTTGAACTCGACCACGCGAATCCGGCCCCGGCCCTTCAAGTCCAAAAACAGCTCTTCTCCGCGAGGCTTTCGCTCATCGGAGTCCATCGTTGAACTATTTCGCAGCGCCTCTGCCATTGCCTAAAGCTGTGTGCCATGCTTGGGCGCGGCGCAAGCCGCCAACAATGCATACTCCAGGCGAATTTTTTGCGGCGTTCGAGGAGGCAGCGCGGGACGACCCCGACGCTGCAACGCAGCCGGATGCGGTGTTCAAGTTCGTTCTCTCGGGAGAGCACGGCGGCATCTGGACCCTCAATCTCAAAAGAGGCGCCTCCGCCCCGTTTGTCAGCACGGCCGATGGCCCGAAAGAGGATGCATCGATCCACGTTTCGTCCGACGACTGGGTTGCACTGACCACGGGCGAAATGAATCCGATGCGCGCCTTTATGTCGGGCAAGGTTCGCGTCGATGGCGATCTCAAGCTGGCGGTCAATCTCCCTAACCTCGTGAACATGGTGGAGGGTTACGGCATCGGCACGCGCGGTCCGGTCGCGGCTGCGATCGCTCGCGCACGCGGAGCGCTTTCCGCGATCCGACGAAAACGTCCATCGATCGAGCCGATGCCGCCCATCGTCTCGGGAAGCTTGCCGTGGCTTGGCGCGGGGCGTGCCCTGGTTCGAGATCCCACCGAGTTCTTCAACGAGTGCCGGGCACACCACGGCGATACATTTCTCGTCGACGCGTTTGGCTATCGGTTGTTTTGCTTATTCTCACCCGCGGGCGTCCGAAACCTTTGGCGTCTGCCGGAAGAAACCGCGAGCAAAGCGCTCGCAGACCTCACGCTGCTGAGCCACAAGGTGCCGATCGAGCTATTCGAAGGTCGTCGCACCCTTCCGCACGATCTGTTCGCCCGCGACGATGTGGAAGTCTACCTCGATCACCTCCACAAAGCGGTCGAGGTCGAGCTTTCTGCACTCGGTGAGTCCGGGTCGCTCGAGTTGTTCGCGTTCACGAAGCGCCTCGCGCATCGAATGGGCCTCGCGAGCTGGGGTGGCATGAGCGCGGCTTCCGACGAGCAGCTCGATGCGTTGGCTGGCCACTTCGAGCAGCTAGACGCGTCCGAATCCTTCGTGCACCCGCACAAAGCCCTCCTGGCGGTTGCAACGAGAAAACGGCGAGAGCGGCGCGCCATGCACGCCATTGAAGCGATCTTTGCGGACATGCTTCAGGAGCGCCGCCGCAGCACCGATGTAAACGACAACGATCTCTTCACGCGGATCTGCGCGTCCTGGGACGATGTGCCGAGCCCCGCGCGCGAAGTCGGAATCGCGCGCGATGTGATCGTCGTTCAAATGGGGTCGCAATCCAATCTGTTTGCGGCGATGGCGTGGACACTGATTTTCGCACTTCGACACCC
>CAMYJN010000388.1 GCA_947258625.1 uncultured Polyangiaceae bacterium
TGGACCGTCACGTTGCCAAAGATCCCAACAAGACCGCGATCATCTTCGTCGCAGACGAGCCCGGGGAATACCAGCACATCTCCTTTGGCGACCTGAAAACCTACGTCGGCCGCGTGGCCAATACGCTGAAATCCTTGGGCGTCCAGAAGGGCGACCGAGTGTGTATCTACCTTCCAATGATTCCGGAGCTGGCCTACACCATGCTCGCATGCGCGCGTATCGGCGCGGTTCACTCGATTGTGTTTGGTGGGTTCAGCGCCGACGCGCTTCGTGACCGCATCATCGACGCCGACGCCAAGGTGGTGGTCACTGCAAACGAGGGGCTCCGCGGCGGCAAGCGCATTCCGTTGAAGAAGATCACCGACGATGCCGTCGAGGGCCTTGCCATCGTCAAAAGTGTTTTGGTCGTGAAGCGCACCGAGACCGAAGTGCCGATGGAACAAGGCCGGGACATCTGGATGCACGAGGCGATGGCCGAGCAGCGCATCACCTGCCCCAGCGAATGGATGGCGTCGGAAGATCCACTTTTCATTCTCTACACGTCCGGCTCGACCGGAAAGCCCAAAGGCTTGGTTCACACGACCGCCGGATACCTCACGTACGCCGCATCCACATTCAAATACGTCTTCGACATTCGGCCTGGTGACATACATTTCTGCGCGGCGGACATTGGTTGGATCACGGGACACAGCTACATCATTTATGGACCGCTCGCGAACGGCGTCACCACCGTCATGTTCGAATCGGTCCCCACCTATCCCAACGCGAGCAGGTACTGGAACGTCATCGACGACATCGGCGCGACGACGCTCTACACCTCGCCCACCGCGCTCCGAGCCCTCATGCGCGAGGGCTCGGAGCCGGTTAAGGGCTCCAGCCGCAAGACCCTGCGCGTCTTGGGAACCGTCGGTGAGCCGATCAACCCGGAGGTCTGGCGCTGGTACAGCGATGTTGTGGGCAACGGAAAGGTGCCGATCGTCGACACCTGGTGGCAGACCGAAACTGGCGGGATTCTGATCAGCCCGCTTCCGAATGCGACTCCCACCAAACCCGGCTCGGCCACCTTCCCCTTGTTCGGCATCGAGCCACTCCTCGTCGATGAAACAGGCAAGGAGATCGTGGGCAACGACGTCAGTGGTTTGCTTTGCATCAAGCACCCGTGGCCGGGTCAGGCGCGCACGATTCACGGCAACCACAAGCGCTTCCTCGAGACCTACTTTTCTCAGTACCCGCCCTACTACTTCACTGGAGACGGCTGCAAGCGCGACGAGGACGGCTACTACTGGATTACCGGGCGAGTCGACGACGTGATCAACGTTTCTGGCCACCGTCTCGGGACGGCCGAAGTGGAGAGCGCGCTCGTGGCGCACCAGGCGGTCGCGGAGGCTGCGGTGGTTCCCTGCCCGCACGAAATCAAGGGTCAGGGCATCTTTGCCTTCGTCGTCCCAATCGCGGGCGGCGAGTGGGAACCGCAGGAGCTTCAAGGCGCGCTCAAAGAGCAGGTGCGTCAGGCGATCGGCCCGATCGCAACGCCGGATGAGATCCGTATCGTGCCGGGCCTTCCGAAGACCCGATCGGGAAAGATCATGCGGCGCATCCTCCGCAAGATCGCGGACGGTCAAGGAGACCAACTCGGAGATATCTCGACGCTTGCCGACCCCAGCGTGGTCGAGGCGCTCTTGAAGGAAAGCTGAAGTCCGCCTGCGGCGGAGAAACGGAAACGAAGATGACCACCGAATCGAAACAGAAGGACGACCGCACACCGCACAGCGCGGAACACGCAACGCGCTATTGGAAAAGGAACCTTCGCCTCTTGTTCGCATTCCTCGCGGTCTGGTGGCTCGTCTCCTACGGCGCGGGGATTCTCTGGGTGGATGCGCTCGACACGATCACCATCCCAGGAACGGGGTTCCCACTGGGCTTCTGGTTTGCGCAGCAGGGATCGATCTACGTGTTTGTGGCCCTGATCTTCCTCTACACCTGGATGATGAACAGGCTCGATAAAGAGTTTGACGTCCACGAGGACTAATCGTTCGAGTCATAGAAGGAGAGAGTCATGGACGTACAGACTTGGACATTCATCATCGTGGGCGGGACCTTCGCGCTCTATATCGGCATCGCGATCTGGTCGCGGGCCAGCACGACCGGTGACTTCTACATCGCCGGCCGGGGGATCCATCCGGTCGTCAATGGCATGGCGACCGGCGCCGACTGGATGAGCGCAGCCTCGTTCATCAGCATGGCGGGCTTGATCTCATTCATGGGATACGACGGAGCCGTCTACCTGATGGGTTGGACTGGTGGCTATGTCTTGCTGGCACTCTTGTTGGCACCGTATCTGCGCAAATTCGGCAAGTTCACGGTCCCTGACTTCGTAGGAGACAGATACTATTCGACTGGAGCCCGTATCGTCGCAGTCGTCTGCGCGGTGTTCGTTTCGTTCACCTATGTCGCGGGGCAGATGCGTGGCGTGGGCGTCGTCTTCAGCCGGTTCCTCGAGGTCGACATCAACGTCGGCGTCGCGATCGGCATGGCGATCGTCTTCTTCTACGCCGTTCTCGGAGGCATGAAAGGCATCACCTACACGCAAGCTGCCCAGTACTGCGTCTTGATCTTCGCCTATCTCGTGCCGGCGATTTTCATCAGCATTCTGCTCACCGACCACCTGATTCCGCAGATCGGCTTTGGCGGTGCACTCGGCGGTGCGGTCGGCTCTCAGGTCGCCGACGGTTCGACGATAAAGCTGCTCGACAAGCTCAATCAGTTGAATACCGATCTCGGCTTTGCCGAGTACACGTCGGGCAGCAAATCGACATTGGATGTCTTGTGCATCACCGGCGCACTCATGGCAGGGACCGCTGGGCTGCCCCACGTCATCGTTCGTTTCTATACGGTGCCGAGAGTGCGCGATGCGCGCATCAGCGCTGGCTGGGCACTCTTCTTCATTGCGCTCCTCTACACCACCGCTCCAGCAGTGGCTGCCTTCGCACGTACGAACCTGATCGAGACGGTCAGCGAGGCCAACTACGCGCAGGTCGAGGGAGAAAAGTCGATTCCCCAGTGGTTCAAGACCTGGGAGGACACCGGGCTCCTGGCATGGGTCGACAAGAACGGTGATGGCAAGGTCCAATACGTCGCGGGGTCTGCGCTCGCGGGAAAGCCCAGCTTCACGGATCAGCGAGGCACGCACGGCGAACGGCTCGTCAGTAACGGGAACCCGGAGACCAAGAACGAGCTCTATGTCGACCGGGACATCATCGTGCTCGCCAACCCGGAGATCGCGAACCTCCCGGCATGGGTCATTGCACTCGTTGCCGCGGGCGGTCTGGCTGCTGCGCTTTCAACGGCGGCGGGCTTGTTGCTCGTCGTGAGCACGTCGATCAGCCACGATCTGCTCAAGCGCGTGTTCGTTCCATCGATCACCGAAAAGCAAGAGCTGCTTGCCGCGCGCGTTGCAGCCGGCTTTGCGGTCCTGATCGCCGGCTACTTCGGCATCAACCCACCGGGCTTCGTCGCACAAGTCGTCGCTTTCGCGTTCGGCCTGGCGGCATCGTCGTTCTTCCCGGCGATCATCCTCGGCGTCTTCGCCAAGAAGGCCAACCGTGAGGGCGTGATCAGCGGGATGCTCGTGGGGATCACCTTCACGGCCGCCTACATCATCTACTTCAAGT
>CAMYJN010000389.1 GCA_947258625.1 uncultured Polyangiaceae bacterium
AAGGCCACGACTGCGGCAACGAACGCAAGCGCCAACAAGAGCGCCTTAATGATCTTGGTGGACATCGTCTATGCCTCCTCCCTCTTCGAGCTGCACGGCGTCGGCGTCACGCACCAGCACGTTGATGATCTGCCCCTCCAAGCGTTGAGAGAGCCGCGCGATGAGATCGAGCTTCTCGGCGCGGGTCGCAGTGCGGCTCCACCAGCCGCCGACCCCTGCCTGAAAGCCCATCGCCGCGAGCGTTTCGTGGTCGACACCGTTGCGGAGCTGCACGTCGATCGTGCTCAGGGTCATTCGGTCGAGATAGTCCTCCGTCGGCCCGAAGTATGCGAGCCGGCCTTCGTCGAGCACCATCACGCGATCGACCAATGTGCGAATTTCTTCGAGCCGGTGGGAACAGAGGATCAACGTGGCGCCCTGCGTGCGCTCGGACAGCAGGCGGAACAGGTCTCTGCGGGACTGCGTGTCGAGGCTGGCGGTTGGCTCGTCGAGTACGTAAAGCGATGCCTGGCTCGCGAGTGCGAGCGAAATCAGGGTCTTCTGCTTCGCCCCGCCAGACAGGTTGCAGAACGCTTGCCGCCCCGCAGCAGATAGATCGATGCCGAGCTCTGTGCCGGCGCTCAACACTGCGTCCGGCGAGATCTCCCGAACGCGCGTGATCGCCTTGATCACCTCACCCACGGACGCGTTGAATTTCGGCGCAATTTGCGGAACGTATGCAATCCGGTCGGCGGTCTCGATATGCCGCTTCTTCTCGCCATCGAGCAAGAGCTCCCCGTCGCAGCGCAGCAGCCCGAGGATGATCCGAATCAGCGTCGATTTGCCTGAAGCGTTGGGGCCGATGAGGCCCACTTTCCCGCCGCTCGGAATGCTGAAGTCCAGCCCTCGAAGCGCTTCGACTCGGCCGAACTGCTTCCGAACCGCCCTGCCCTCAACGCGCATCGAAGCGACTCCAGTCGACCGCGCCCATCTTGGGCCGCGCGTCGATCATGGTGGTTTTCGGCTCGACCATCGGAAATAGCGAGCTGATGGCATCGAGAAGCTGGAGCGTGATCGCGCCGCGAAAGAACTGTAGCTGCGGGTACGTGCTCTCGAGCTGGCTGCTCAGTCGACGAAGCTCGTAGGGAATGTCGCCGAAACCATCGCGATCCATGTCGTAGCCGGCATAGTCGTCGAAGGAATTCCCGTCCCATTCCACGGCGAGTGCGTCACCGCCCCCCTCCACCTGAAGTTGGCTACGATTGCTCACGAACTGGTTGCCCCGAAACGCGTTTCGCTTTTCACTAGAGTGCATGAGCACCGCAACCTCCGAATGAAAGAACGCGTTGTTCTCGAAGGTGTTGAAGTCGTCGGGTTCGAGCGGTGCGGTGTCCATGTAGACGCCCTTGGTGTTTGCGATGAACGCGTTGTCGGACACCGTCAAGTTGCCGGACTCCTTGATGCCGAGGCCCATGCCACCCGGGCCCGTCGACCGCGCGAGGAGGTTGTCGCGCAGCACCAAGTTGCGGCTGTACATGATGAAAATGCCGACCACATTGTCGATGTAGCGGTTCCCTTCGACGTGATTGTCGTGGCTGTACATGAAGTGTGTGCCGTACCGGCTCCGGACGACCGTATTTCGAACGAGTTGATTGCGGCTGGAGTACCAGACGACCATATCGCGGCATCCAATGACCTGATTGTCCCGAACCACGGAGTCACGCGTCTCCCAGAGTCGAATGCCATCGCCTCGAAGGCCGAGCGGGCCGTCGTCGGGGCCCTGCACGACGTTGTTCAAGATCGATGCCCGGTTGGCCTTTTCGATCAGCAGCCCAAAAGCCGCCCCTTGAACCCGAACGCCCTCGACGCGGACATCGTCGGCCACGACGTGCACCGCCGCATCGAGCGTGTCGAAGCGGCCACCGCTGCCGTCCACGGTCAGTCCGACGAGCGCCGCGCCATTCCCTTCGATTTGAATCGTCGTCCCCTCGCCCGCAGAACGAATCACCGCCTCGCGCGGACCCCAAATCTCGACCCGCTTGTCGACCGTCAACGGCCCGGCGTACGACCCCGGCTCGAGACAGAACGCCACCCCTTCTTGAGCGCCGTCGACGGTCGACTGCAGGTCCGACCCTGCAGCGACCGTCACACAATCATCGGGCCTCGGGGGCGCAGGAAGCGCCGCCCGAGAAGAGAGAGGAGGCGCGCCCTGAGACGCGCATGCCGCAATCGTGATGAGCCCGAACACGCACCAGCACGCACGGCCGGGAGCGTTCAGCCCGCGGCCGACGCGCGCGGCGCCTCGGATCAACTGGGTTCCACCAAGAGGTAGCCGGCCATCTCGAGGTGAAGGGCCGAACAGAACTCGGTGCAGTAGAACGGGAATGTTCCCTCTCGGTCAGCCTTGAACGTGATGTCGACGTGCTTGCCGGGCTCGAGACTGCTGTGAACGTTGTAAGAGCCAACGGTGAAACCATGGGTCGCATCGTGGGCCTGTTCGACGTTGGTGATGTGCAGGTGGACCGTGTCGCCCTTCTTCACACGGACGATGTCCGGGGTGAAGTGGCTTCGCACCGAGGTCATATAAACGTGTACTTCCTTGCCCTCGCGCTCGATACGCTCTTTGCCGGCGGTGACCGCATTGGGATTGTGCTCGTCGGTGACGACGTCGTAGCCAGCGGGCTTGTAGACGTCGACGGGACTGAGCTTATCGGCCTTGATCATCTGGGCGTAGTGCGGCTCGCCAAGCGGGAGAGGCATGTCGTAGATGAGCTGCATCGGTTCCCTGTTGATGTTGATCAGCTGAAAGTTCTGCGGAAGCAGAGGACCAACCTTCGAGAAGCGATCGAGTGCCCATTTGTTCATGGCAATCAGGTACCCGCCATCGGGGCTGACGGTGTCCCCTTCGGCAGCCACGATGTGACCGACGTTGTAGTGCACTTTGACCTTCTCGAGCACCTTGAGGTCCTTGAGCGACCACTTTGCCACCGTCGACTCGATGAAGACCGAGGTGTAGGCGTTGCCCTTGTCATCGTACTGCGTGTGAAGCGGACCAAGGCCGATCTCGACCTGGCCTCGAATGCTGTCGGCAAAGGGAAGGATGGGAACGCCGTACTGGTCTTTCCCGTCGTACTTCTTGGCGTCGATGAGGCCCTTGAGCTTCTCGAAGCTGTAGACCGTGGCGTGCGTGTCGAGCTTTCCGGAAACCACGAGCTCCTTGCCATCTGGCGTGACGTCCACGCCGTGCGGGCTCTTCGGCTCGCCGACGAGGTGCAAAAGACCCTCGGCATTGGTGGTCTCGAGCGAGATGACGTCCATGCCCGCGATCTTCGTGGTCTTGCCAGCCTTGTAGACGGCCTCGGCCTTCTTGAGGTCGATGATGTGCAGGTAGTCCATGTCGTTTTGGGAAGCGCCCGACTCCATGGGCGGGTTGCCTTCCAACGTGCCGCCCCAGCTCATCTCCGTGTTGAACGAGTTGATGAACACCCAGCCTTCGCTTGCGAGCTTTCCAGCGTCGGCGAGGTCCTGCATGTATGGCGGAAGCTCCATCGCGAAGGAGTTCGCACGATCGATCTTCCCCTTTTCGCGATCGAACTTCCAGAAGATCACCGCGCCGCGGTACTTGTCCTGATACTCCTCGATCGGTGCGTAGCCACCACCGAGGGGAGCGGGGTACTGGCTCGAC
>CAMYJN010000390.1 GCA_947258625.1 uncultured Polyangiaceae bacterium
TTGGGACCGTGGCCGACCTTTGCGATGCCGAAATCGAGGACCTTGACGAAATCTTCCTCGTCGTCGCGATGAATGAGGAAGACATTTTCCGGTTTGAGATCGCGATGGGTGATTCCCGCGTCGTGGGCTGCGCCGAGCGCGCGGCAGACCTGAATCGCGATGTGAAGCGCGCGTTCTTCGGGCATGCGGTCGACGCTGTCGATCGCGTCGATGAGGTCGAGCCCATCGAGAAACTCCATGATGAAATAGGTCGAACCGTCGGTCAGCTCGCCGAAGTCGCTGACGTCGATGATGTGCTGGTTCCCGATGTTCGACGCGCTTTCGGCTTCGCGCCGGAACCTCGCCAAGACCTCCGGGTCGCGCGTGTTCTCCTGACGAAGGACCTTCATCGCGAGTGGCTTGTTCAGCCGCGTATGGGTGACCCGGTACACCAGGCCCATGCCCCCCTCGCCCAGCAGCGAGTCGACGCGGTAGCGCTGGTCGATCGTCTGGCCGAGCAGCCATTCGGCCACTCGCGTAGGCCCCGAAGCGCTCACGCCCCCAATCGGGCCCGCTATGGTTCTCGTGCTATCGCCCATACAGCTATGCCGTAAAATTGCAGCAGTGTTCATTCCAACACGGCCGGGCCTTTCCATCAAGCCCTCACGGACCGGAAACCGCAGATTGAGAGCAATTTCTATCGGAGGCGGGCCTGCGCGGCCGCCAAACGGGCCCCGGGGAGCTGGGAAAGAGGGGCCGACACGAAGTCGAGACCGAGCTTCTCGCAGATTTCGATGGAGGCCGGGCTGCCGCCCTGGTCGCCGCAGAGGCCAGCCCGGAGGTCCGGACGGACGGCCCTGGCCCGCTCGAGAGCGATTCGGATGAGCTCCGCCACCTCCTCGTCGAGATGAGTGAACGGGTCGCCCGCGATGAGGCCGAGCTCGTTGCGGTACGCGGGAAGGAACCGGACGGCGTCGTCCCGGCTGATGCCGAGCGCGGTCTGCGTCAGGTCGTTCCCGCCGAAGGAAAAGAAGTGAACGTGCTCCGCAAGCTCCCCAGCGATCAGGCAGGCGCGCGGCACCTCGATCATGGCGCCAAGGCGACATTGAAACGCGCCGGTCGATTCGGCGAAAACCTGCGCGTGCGCGCGGTCGACGGCCGCGCGGAGTGCCTCGACCTCCGATGTGAACGCGATCATCGGAATCAGAACTTCGAGGTCGACCGCAAACCCCCGCTCCACGCAGTCGCGCGCAGCGAAGAGCATCGCCCGAAGCTGCATGTCGTAGAGACCCGGGACGGTGAGCCCTGCGCGCACACCGCGGTGTCCGAACGCCGGGTTCGACTCGCGATGTCGCGCGGCCGCCTTGGTCGCTTCTTCGAGCTCGATGTCGAGCGAGTTGGCGATCGCCTGTAGCGACTGCTCGTCTTCCGGGAGAAATTCTCCGAGTGCCCGGTCGAGCAAGCGAATCGTGACCGGTCGCCCGTCCATCGCGAGGAAAATCTCGACGAAGTCGGCTCGCTGTGCGCGCTCGAGCTCGGAGAGCCACTCGCTCCGCTGCGTGTTATCGACTGCGAGCAATGCGCACTGCATCGCAAACAAACGATCCTTGGCGAAGAACATGCGCTCCGTCCGGCACAGGCCGACCCCTTCGGCGCCGTAGCTGAGCGCCGCGCGGGCTGCTTGTGGCGTATCCGCTTCAGCGTAGACCCGCATGCGGCGTACGTTGTCGGCCCAGCCCATCAGCTCGCCGAGCTCTTGCACGCTGGTCGACGCCTCGAGGTCGAGCGCGCCGACGAAGACCCTGCCGGTCGAGCCATCGAGCGTGAGCATGTCACCTTCGCGCAGCGGTTCGGCGGACTCGAGGCCGTCCAGGCTCATGGTTCGATCGCGGAAGTTGATCTGAAGCCCTCCGCAGCCCACCACACAGCACTTGCCAAGCCCCCGCGCAACAACCGCGGCGTGGGAGGTCATCCCCCCGGCTGCGGTGACGACGCCCTTGGCGGCCTTCATCCCGTGGATGTCTTCGGCGCTGGTTTCCTGACGAATCAGGATCACTTCCTGGCCCTCAGACGCCCAACGCACGGCGTCGTCGGCATTGAACACGATGCGGCCGGATGCTGCCCCCGGGCCTGCGGGCAGGCCCACGGCGAGCGGTTCGATTCCTCGGGCGCTCAGTTCGGTTGCGCCTGGAAGTCGGGCCCGGAGCAGCTGTTTGAGCGAACGCGCATCCACCCGGAGCAAGGCGTCGTTCCTGCTGAGCACCCCTTCCCTCACCATGTCGACCGCGACCCGGACCGCCGCATGAGCGGTTCGTTTCGCCGTGCGTGTTTGCAGCAAGTACGGCTGACCATCCTCGATGGTGAACTCGATGTCCTGCATGTCGCCGAAGTGGCTTTCGAGCGATGAGCAGTACGCCGAAATCGATTCGAAGGCGTCCGGAAGTGAAACTTCGAGGCTCGACGCCTCTTTGCCGGGCGCCGATGCGCTCGCGGTGAGCGCCACGGGGGTTCGAATGCCGGCCACCACGTCCTCGCCCTGGGCGTTCGCCAGGAATTCGCCGTAGAGCTGCGGCTCCCCGCTCGACGGGTTGCGGGTGAACGCCACCCCCGAACCGCTCCGAGGCCCCGTGTTGCCGAAGACCATCGCTTGCACGGTGCATGCGGTACCGATGGCATCGTCGATCCCCTGCATGCGCCGGTATCGAACGGCGCGGGGGTTCTCCCAGGAGGCGAATACGGCACCGATCGAGTCCCAGAGTTGAGTTTCGACGGTTTGCGGGAACTGCGTACCCGAGGCCTGCTGGATCACCGAGAGGTACGAGGCGACGAGCCCTTCGAGGGCAGGCACGGGCAGCTCGGAGTCGAGCATCCGGGGGCTTCCGAGGTCGTGCTTCAAATCGCTCAGCAGGTGCTGGAAGCGGTCTGCTCCGATGCCGCGTACGACCGAACCGTACATCTGCAGCAAGCGCCGGTAGGCGTCGAGCGCGAAGCGTTCGTCCCCGCGCTCTGCCGCGAGACCTTCGAGCGTGCGTTCGTCGAGGCCGATGTTTAGGACGGTGTCCATCATCCCGGGCATCGAGACCTCGGCCCCCGAGCGAATCGAAAGGAGAAGAGGGTGCTGCGCGTCACCAAAGCGTCTGCCAACGTGATTCTCGACGCTTCGGATCGCGGACGCGACGGCCGCCTCGAGGCCGTCGGGCAGCGACCCGCTCGTTCGGTACTCCCTGCCGACTTCGGTCGTGATCGTGAACCCGGGGGGGACGGGGATCCCGAGCGCAGTCATCTCGCCGAGGCCGGCCGCCTTCTTTCCGAGGAGCTGCAGACGGACGTCCGAGTCCAACGTTGCGTCAAGCGGATACAGAAGTGTCACGGCGCTGCAACTTTGTCCCGAGCTGGTGGAAGTGCGCAATATCGTTGACGGTGTCTGCGATTTCTCCGAGCAAACGCAGACGATTGTCCCGAACGCGCGCATCGTCGACCATCACGAACACCTCGTCGAAGAAGCGATCGATCGGCACGCCGAGCTCCTTGGCGACGAGCTTCAAGGCGTCGGTGTATCGGCGCTCGCCGGTCGCCTCGCGGATTTGGTCGCGGACGGTGCCAAAGCGTTCTGCGAGTGCGGCCTCGGCGCCGGCTTCGAGGAGGCTCGAATCGATGGGGCCTCGCGCGCT
>CAMYJN010000391.1 GCA_947258625.1 uncultured Polyangiaceae bacterium
GGGGATAGCGATTGATCGGTCGCATTGAGCCGCGCTTCCACCGCGGCCGCGTCGCGTTGAACGCGCTCGGGGCGGGGGAGCCTAGCCTTGTGTTTGGCGAGCAGGGCCATCGCCTCGACGAGCGAGTGCACGTCGAAAAAATCTTCGGCGTCGTCCGGATTGCTGAAGCGGAGCGCGTAGCAGAGCTCGGAAACCCGATGCTCGACCTGGATGCGCGTGTTCACTTCCATGAAGTAGTGGCGCGGCCCGTCGACGATGCATTCGAAGGTCGAGGCCGAGTCGAGCTTGACCGCTTCGCCGAAACGCTCGGCTTGCTCCTCCATGCGACGGAGAATTTCGAGGTCCTGTGCAATCGCGTTGGCCTGGGCTTCGTTGCCGGCGGCCCGCTCCCGCTCTACCGCAGCGGCGAGCGTCTCCTGCGTGATCGAAACCTCGAGGAGCTTCTGCTCGTGCATCTGAAGGGAACAATCGCGCCCTCCGAGTGAAACGGTCCATTCGCCGTTGCCCAGAAGCTGGATTTCGTTGTGGCGCGTCGTCTCGATGTTGAGCTCGACGAGGATGTTCTTGTTGTCACCGACGCCGAGCGCCTTCACTTCGCTCAGGATTTCCCGAACCATGGCTGGGGCCTGCTCGGCACGGTCGACGATGCGTTGCCCTTTGCCGCCGCCACCACCGATTGCCTTGAGACGAATGCGGCTCCCCTCGTTCTTCTTGAGGATGTTCGCAACCTCGATTTTGATCTGCTCGGCGAGCTCGTCGATTGTGTAGAGGTCGATGTGGGCGTCGTAGGAAGCCCCAAGCAGAGCGTCGGCCAAGGTTTCTAGATCGACCGCATCGTCGCCGAGCTCGGGCACCTCGAGGCCGTGCTTCTTGGCGAGCTTGGTGAGGGCCTTGCGGTTTGGATGGTTTTTGAGAATAAGCCGCGCCGTGGCGTTGTTGATGCCAGGGGTCACACTGACATCGACGCGTTCCGCGGTGCGCTTGGCTTCATCCTTGAAACCCGCCGCCTGAACCGTGTAAGAGCAGGGTCCGATGAAGCGAAGGCCCGCCTCTTCAATCGAGCGGACGAACTCTTCGTCCTCCGCCATGAAACCATAGCCTGCAAAAACGTAATCGTACCCGCTGACCTTCGCGATCTCGATAATCTGCTGGATGCGCTCCGCGCGCTCTTCCTTGCTGGCGCCGGTGTAGTCTGAAACCGAGTGAACCCGCGACGGGTCCAAGCGTCGAAGCTCGGGGGCCAGCGCTCGCGGGTAGACGATCGAGTCTTTTTCCGAAAGCAGGATCCCTACCCGGGTCATCCCCATCTCCTCGAAGATGTCGAGCGCCTCCCGCCGAATGGGTCCTCGGCAGACGATGAGGACGGTCATGTCCTCGCAGTCGAACGAACGCACCCACTCGGACTCGGAGCGTCCGAGGCGGCGGTCCCGATGAATCAGCGGGTTGTGCATGTAGCTGTTGGACGACATCAATGAAACTCGCGCTGAACCGCTTGCAGCGGCCCTGGGGTGTAGTGGGATAGGTAAAAGTCGAGGTTTTTGGCCAGCGCCGCCCTCACATCCGTCGGCGGAACGATCTCGGAAATCGAGCCGAGGCTGAGCGCTTCCTTCGGGTTCATCAACTCGCTTTCGTACCGAGCGTTGAACGCAGCCTCCTGCGCCTTGACCCATTCGGCCACCTCCGCTTCGGCATCTTCTTTCTTGGCACCGGCATCCAACGCTTCCTGCAATCGAGCCCGTGCGCTGTTGCGCATTTCGCGCATCTCTTTTTTGTAGACGAACTCTTTGCCGGCCGGGCCCATGACTGCAACGCGCGTCGTTGGAAGCGCCATGACGTGGTCAGCCCCGGTCGCGTAGCAATTGAATGCCGCATAGGCGCCGCCAAAGGCATTCCTGATGATGAGCAGAAGACGCGGCGTCCGGAGATCGATGATCGAGTCGAGCATCGCTCGCCCTGCTTGAACGATTCCGCGGCTTTCCTGGTCACGGCCCGGCAAAAATCCGGTCGTGTCCTCCATGAAGATCACGGGAATGTTGTAGAGGTTGCAGAAGCGAATGAATCGCGAATTCTTGAATGCCGCATCGACGTCGATTTGCCCCGATGCAACGGCGCTGTTGTTGCAAACGAAGCCGGCGACGTGCCCGCCGAGGCGACCGAACGCCGTGATCGTGTTTCGTGCTCGCTGCGGCTGGAGCTCGAAGTAGTCGCCGTGATCGCAAATCTGCTGAAGGATGATGCTCACGTCGATCGGCGTGTTGAAGGCGGTCGGCGAGTTGAACGCCTTGCGGAGAAGCGTGTCGATCTCGCCCGTCGGCCGGTCGACCGGGTCCGAGGTCTCCTGATAAGGAGCGAATTCGTGATTGTTTCCGGGCAGGTAGCTGAGCAGGCGTCGGGCGGTTCTGAGGGCGCCGACCTCGTCCCGCACGGTGAGGTCCGCGACCCCGCTCTGCCCGTGAACGCCGGGCCCCCCGAGCTCGTCCGCCGTCACATCTTCGCCGAGCACCGACTTGACCACGCCCGGACCGGTCAGCCCAAAGAAGGTGTTGGCTGGCTGAATCATGAAGCTGCCCTGTCGTGGCAGGTATGAACCGCCACCAGCGTTGTACCCGAACATGCACATGATGCTTGGAACCACACCGCTGATTTTACGAAGGGCCGTGAACGCCTCGGCGTAACCGTCCAAACCGCCGATGCCCGCCGGCACGAACGCGCCTGCGCTGTCGTTCATCCCAACCAGCGGCATTCCCTGGCGGCCCGCAAGGCGGATAACGTTGGCAAGCTTGGTGCCGTTGGTCGCGTCCATTGAACCGGCACGGACCGTGAAATCGTGGCCGTAGACGGCGACCTCGCGACCGCCAATTTGAACGACGGCGGTCACGATCGACGCGCCGTCGAGATTGGGACCCCAGTTCTGGTAGAGGATGGTCGGCTCGGTGTCGGGATCGCGGAGCACGTCGAGACGCTCCCAGACCGTCATGCGGCGCTTGGCGTGCTGCCGACCGATCTGAACGGGACCCGCCGCGGTTCGCGGGCGCGAACGAAGCAGCTCGCCTTCCCGAACCGCTTTGTCGTAGGGTCCACCACCTTCGTTCGCCGGAGCGGCGGCCGAAGCGGATTTGCCATCCACTTCGAATGGATTGCGAATGCTTGGCGTGACGGGGTCCTTATCGGGCATAACTACACTTGCCTACATCAGTTGGCGCCCAGGGTACGGGCTTCGCAGCGCACGGCCTTGTACGGGCTTTAGGGTCGAAATGCCAGTGAACACCCCCCAGGCGTGCAGATGCAGATGGCGCCGCCCCAGAAATCCGCGAAAATGCAGGGCTTCATGCCCGTCCAAGTAGATACTCGGGGCGCCTTGGATGCCGCCGAGCGCGCGGCACTGCGAGCCGGCGAGCTCATCATGCAGGGTTGGCGGGTCGGCACCGAGATTGCTCGCAAGGGGCGCTTCGACTTGCTGACCAAGTACGACCTCGAAAGCGAGAATCTGATCCGGGAGGCGCTGTCGCGCGAGTTCCCCAGTCATCGGATTGTCGGTGAGGAGGGCGCCGATACGGGTGAGGGCGAGCTGGTCTGGTTCGTCGACCCGATCGACGGCACGACCAACTATGCGCATGGGCATTTTTTCTTTGCCGTGTCGATCGC
>CAMYJN010000392.1 GCA_947258625.1 uncultured Polyangiaceae bacterium
GGACCTCGTCGAGGTCTGCGGCGTTGCGCTCCGGGAGAATTACGCGCTTGATTCCTGCGCGGTGTGCAGCGAGAACTTTCTCTTTGACGCCGCCGACCGGAAGCACTCGGCCGCGCAAGGTGATCTCACCCGTCATGGCAACATCGTGCCGCACATGGATGCCGGTCAGCAGTGAAACAATCGCAGTCATCATGGTGACGCCTGCGCTCGGCCCGTCCTTCGGCATGGCCCCGGCCGGGATGTGAATGTGGATGTCGCTCGTTTCGAGGAAATCCTCGGGAATACCAAACGCCTTCGCGCGCGTCCGCACGTAGCTCATCGCCGTTTGGGCGGACTCCTTCATGACGTCACCGAGCTGTCCGGTGAGCTGCAGCTTGCCGGTGCCGTGCATCCTGGTGCATTCGATGAAGAGGATCTCGCCGCCGACGGAGGTCCACGCCAGGCCCGTCGCGACACCGGTTTCCGCGGTGCGCTCGGCAACCTCGGAGCTGAAGCGGGGCGCGCCGAGGTAGGGCCGAAGCGACTCCTCATCGGAGATGATCCACGGACCTTCCTCGCCTTCGGCGACTTTGACGGCAACGCCACGAATGACACTTGCGATCTGACGCTCGAGGTTGCGCACGCCGGCTTCGCGGGTGTAGTGATCGATGATCGACTCGATGGCGCCGTCCTTCAGGGTGACTTGCTCCGGCTTGATGCCGTGCTCGTCGAGTTGCTTCGGCACGAGGTGCACGCGGGCGATATCGGCCTTCTCGCGCCGGGTGTAACTCGGAATCTCGATGATCTCCATGCGGTCCCGAAGCGCGGCCGGGATGGTGTCGCCCACGTTGCCCGTGGCGATGAACATCACCTTCGACAGGTCGTAAGGAATTTCCAGGTAGTGGTCGCTGAAGGTGTCATTTTGCTCCGGGTCGAGGACCTCGAGCAGCGCCGCGGCAGGATCACCGCGAAAGTCGTGACCAATCTTGTCGATCTCGTCGAGCATGAAGACTGGGTTGATCGTGGTGGCTTTTTTCATCCCCTGGATGACCTGGCCGGGAAGGGCGCCGACGTAGGTGCGACGGTGGCCGCGAATGGCCGCTTCGTCGTGGACGCCACCGAGGCTGATTCGGTGGAACTTGCGCCCCACCGCGCGCGCTACCGAACGGCCGAGCGAGGTTTTACCAACACCAGGCGGCCCGATGAGACAGAGGATCGGGCCCTTCTTGTCTTTCTTCAGCTTGCGAACCGCGAGGTATTCGACGATGCGCTTTTTGACCTTCTCGAGGCCGGAGTGGTCTTCGTCGAGCACCTTCCGAACGGCCGCGATGTCCATGTTGTCGGCGGTCTGCTTGCTCCAAGGGATGTCGAGTATCCAGTCGATGTAGGTGCGCACGACCGTGTATTCCGCCGAGCCGACCTGCATCTGCCGAAGTCGCTTGAGCTGCTTGTGCGCCACCGTGTCGGCCTCGCTCGGTAGGTTTGCTTTTGCGAGGCGCTCCTCGAGAACATCGAGGTCGCCCTGATCGCCTTCTTCTTCACCCAGCTCTTCTTTGATGGCCTTGAGCTGTTGGCGCAGGACGTACTCGCGCTGGTTCTTGCCCATCTCCTCTTTGATTTGAGAGTTGATGCGGTCCCGCATCTTGAGGATCTCGAGTTGACGCGTCAGCAGGCGTAGGACCTTGCGAATGCGCTCCTTTGCGTCGAGTGTTTCGAGCAACTGGGACTTCTCTTCGACCGGTGCGTCGAGATTCGCGGCCACCAAGTCGGCGAGCTGCCCGTGCTCTTGAATCGAGTCGATCAGAGAGCCGGCCTCGCGTGGCAGCTCAGGCATCAGTTGGATGACTTGCTTGGCGATGTCGCGGAGACTCATGGCGAGCGCTTCGCTCTCGACATCCTCGGCAGCAGGCTCTTCGAGACGCGATACCCGGGCGCGGATGTAGGGCTCCGAGGTCACCACCTGCTCGAGCCGGATGCGCACCAGGCCCTGAAGAATGAGGCTGTAGTTGCCCGAGCTGTGCTTGAGCGCCTTGAGGACGCGCGCCGCCACGCCGACTGGGTAGAGGTCGTTCTGGTTCGGATCGTCGGTCGAGGGGTCCCGCTGGGCCACGATCGCAATGATGGGCTGTTCGAGGTTTTCGATGTCCTCGACGAGCGCAACCGACTTCTCGCGACCCACATCGAAGGGCGCCACCGCCGCCGGGAAGAGCACGGCATTACGAATCGGGAGAACCGGAAGCTCGCTGCCGAACTCGATTTCCCCCGTGTCGGGTGGCGGAATCGATGTAATTGTTTCCTCTTCGTCGCTCATGGGGGTGTTCTACTCCAACTCGTGCGGAACCCAAGTTTTTCCAATACTGCGGCGAACATAGCCACGCACCAATTTCCTGGCAAGGGTCTGACTTGTGGCGCTGGCCCGGCACGTCAAGGATTGCAGGGGTAGATGCTCGATGGAAATCAGGAGGTCCCTGAAATTGGGCTCGGACCGATGGGGATCGCCAAAATGACGTGGACGAGCAACCGCCTTCGATCTGGTGCCCCAGAGAGCATCACGCGGCCGGTTAGAAGCAGACCTGGTTTCGACCGGCCCGTTTGGCCTCGTACATCTTGTCGTCGGCGGCCTTGAATAAGTCCCAGGCGTCTTCGTAGTCCGCCCGCCACTCGGCCGCACCCACGCTCACCGTGATTTTCACCGCTGAGCCTTCGAATTCGAAACGGGTATCCCCGATCAGTCGATTGATTTTGCCGGCGAGCTCGGTGGCGCCATCGAGACTGACCTCAGGGGTGATCAGGGCAAACTCCTCGCCTCCGATCCGGGCCAGCACGTCGTTGACGCGTAGCCTGCCGAGCAGGATCGCGCCGAGCTGTCGCAAGATGGCGTCGCCCGCCAAGTGACCAAAGCGGTCGTTGACGCGCTTGAAGTGATCGATATCGAAGACCAGCAGGGAAAACGTCCGCTTGTACCGTTTCGCGCGCGCAACCTCGCGGTCGAGCATCTCGTCGAAGTATCGCCTGTTATTGAGCTGCGTGAGACCATCGGTCGTCATCAGGCGATAGACCTCTTCGTGGTACTGGGCTTCCACGTCGTCTCCGACGATGAACTTCAATATGGTGCGCCCAACCTTGAGCTGATCGCCGTGTCGCAGCCGACCTTGAGGCTCCACGAGGTCGTCGTTTACGTAGGTCCCGTTCGTCGAGCCGAGATCGCGGACCAAGAACTCTCCGTTCTCCAAGTGAATGCGGCAGTGTTTGCGCGAGACGCTTTCTTGGTCGATGGGAATTTGGCAGTTGGGTGAGCGCCCGATGGTCAAAGGTTCAGTGCCGACCTGCACGCGCCGGCCCATCTCGTGTCCGTAAATGACGATCAGAATACCGTTCTGGTTGGAAGGACGCGGCCCCCGCGCGTCTTCAACCTCTGTGAGGACGGTTTGACTGGCGCTGGTCGTCTGATCCTTGAACGGCACGCTTTCAATATACAGCGTAGCAGGCCGCAGGATAAAATGAGCGACAGGAGATTGCAGTCACAGCGGACTGATGGCTTTGTTGACCCCCAGAACACGGTTCAATAGCGTGAAGGAGTGCGCGACGTAATTTCTCACTCCTGGCTGTGGGGGCTGGCGAGCCTCGCCCTAGTTCTCGGTACGCCGCTGGCTCTGACCGCGAG
>CAMYJN010000393.1 GCA_947258625.1 uncultured Polyangiaceae bacterium
TGCAAGCGCTGCTTCAGCAGATCGAACATCTGAACGAGCAGATCGCGGAGGCGGACCGAGCGGTGCACGAGGTCGCGCACAGCGACGAGGTGTGCAAGCTGCTGATGACGATGCCCGGGGTCGGTCCGGTGACGGCGCTGTCGTTTGCGGCGGCGATCGACGAGGTGGCCCGCTTCGAGGACCGAAGCCGGCTCAGCTCGTACCTGGGCCTGGTGCCCGGGGAACGCACGACGGGCTTCAAGACCCGGCGCACGGCGATGACCAAAGCGGGCCCCACGCGAGTGCGCTGGACGTTGAATCAAGCGGCCTGGACGCTGGTCCGAACGCAACCGCGCTCACCGCTCGGGCAGTGGTATCAAACGGTGGCGGAGCGACGCGGCAAGAAGATCGCGATCAGTGCGCTGTGCCGGAGGATGGCGAGCGTGCTGTATGCGATGTGGCGGGACGGACGAGGGTACGAGCCGAACCGAACGCAGGCCCGCCATGGCTAAGTAGGCGTCACGCCGGAATCAAGGTCCGCGCGGCGGACCGCACGACCGAGCTCTGTCCAGAGGCGATGACCACGACCCCACCCGTGCGGGATGACCGCGGGACTACGAATGTGGCTCGCCGACGGACCTTCTCTTGTGCCACGAGCACGCATAGTCGATTGCGACAGGGCGAAGTCACCGCGGGAGCCACAGGCAGACCCCGACCTCCCCATGAGGGAGAGCGGACACGTCTGTGCTGGACTGCAAGGCCACTACATAGTCGGGTGGGGGTAGGCGCTCGTGTGGGGGCGGTGGGGCGGGACGAACAGCCGCCGAAGGCCTCCGGGCGGGCGGTGTAACCAAACCAAACCAGCTCCCACGTTCATCAACCACATCCCCTCTGTCTCTGGCGCTGCCGCCCCCCCTCACGTACCCTCCAGCCGATGACGTCAGCCGAGACCGAAGCACCCACCTGGGCTCCAAACGTCGACAACCCCTACCTGCACGGCATCCACACTCCCACCGTTCACGAGAGCTGCGCGTTCGACCTCGAAGTCGACGGCGAGCTGCCGAAAGACCTCTTTGGCGCTTATGTTCGCAACGGGCCGAACTCGGTGTTCCAGCCTCGCAATGCGTACCACTGGTTCGATGGCGACGGGATGGTGCACGCGGTCTACTTCCGGGATGGGAAGGCCTCGTATCGAAGCCGGCTCGTGCCCACGGCAGGGCTTCGTGAGGAAGCGCAGGCGGGGCACGCGCTTTGGAACGGCATCATGGGGCCTCTCAATGAGGAAGGCATGGACCTGCGCGCCAAAGACACCGCGAATACCGACGTCGTTTGGCACAGCGGGAAGCTCTATGCGCTCTGGTACCTCTGCGGCGAGCCGTACACGCTCGACCCGCTGACGCTCGAGCCGACTGGGGTCGACGACTTCGGTGGCAGGCGGCGAACCACAGTGTCCGCGCACCCGAAAGTCGACGAACGAACCGGCGAGCTAGTCTGGTTCACGCTGGACGACTTCGAGCCGCCCTACATGACCTACGGCGTCTGTGACCGCGGCGGCAAGCTCGTGCACCAGGTCCCCATCGATCTCCCAGGTGTGCGCGCGTCGCACGACATCACCATCACGCGCAACTACTCCATCCTGCACGACTTCCCGTTCTTCCAAGACCCGGAGCTACTGCAAAAACACGGCTTCCGCGTCGCGCGCTTTCATCGGGACCTCCCTTCGCGCTTTGGCGTCATCCCGCGCCGCGGCGGCACCGACGAGGTGCGCTGGTTCGAGTTCGAGCCGGGCTACGTGCTTCACATGGTCAACGCCTGGGAAGAGGGCGACTGGATCGTCATGGACGGCTGCTTTCAGCCCGACCCGTCGATACGGCGAAACCCAAAGGAAGGGCCGCTTGCCTCGATGCTCGCGTACCTTCGAATCCAAACGCACCTGCGGCGCTGGCGCATGAACCTGGCGACCGGCGAGTCCAGAGAAGATCAGCTCGACGACCTGAACACCGAGTTCTGCCTGCCGGACACGCTGCTCTACGGAGAGAGGACGCGATTTTCGTACCACCAGTACCTTCCGGCCGACATGCACACGGTCGAGTTCCGCGCGCTCGTGAAATACGACCATGAAGACGGGTCGTGCGTCCGCTACGACTACCCGGATGGCTGGTTCGCCAGCGAGTCACCGTACGCCCGCCGCGTCGGCGCGCAGAGCGAAGACGACGGCTACGTGGTGACCATCATGATGAACCGCAACGGCCGGTGCGAAGCCTGGGTCTTCGGCGCCCGACAAATCGAGCGAGGCCCAGTCGCGCGTGTCCGCTTGCCCTCGCGCGTGCCGGCCGGATTTCACGCGAAGTGGATCCCGGGCGAACGCATCTGGACCGAGGCCTGAGACGACCGAACTCTGATTTCAGGAGCATGACCATGACGAACAAGCAGGTGCGGCTGGCATCCCGGCCCGAGGGTCTCCCCAACGACAGCAACTGGTCCTTCGACGAGGGTCCGGTCCCCGAGCCGGGCGACGGCGAGGTGCTGGTGAAGATTAGCCACATTTCGCTCGACCCGGCGATGCGCGCCTGGATGAACGAAGGGGCGACTTACATCGACGATGTGAAGGTCGGTGACGTGATGCGGGCGAACACGGTCGGTGAAGTCATCGAGTCCAAGAGCCCGAAGCTCCAGGTGGGTGACACGGTGCAAGGCGTGCTCGGTGTGCAGCAGTACGCGGTGGCCAAGCCCAAGGAGCTCTTGAAGATCGACGCGAGCCTCGCGCCGATTCAGAGCTACCTAGGCGTCCTCGGCTGGCCGGGCATGACGGCGTACTTCGGCCTGCGCGACATCGGCAAAGCCAAAGAAGGCGAAGCCGTCGTCATTTCAGGCGCGGCCGGGGCGGTCGGCAGCGTCGCAGGGCAGATCGCGAAAATCAAAGGCTGCCGCGTCATCGGCATCGCCGGCGGCCCGGACAAGTGCAGGTACTTGATCGACGAGCTCGGCTTCGACGGCGCCATCGACTACAAGAACGAGAACATCCGCAATCGCTTGAGCGAGCTTTGCCCGAAGCGCGTCGACGTCTTCTTCGACAACGTCGGCGGCGAAATCCTCGACGCCGTGCTGAGCAAAATCGCCATGCACGCCCGCATCGTGATTTCCGGCGCCATCAGCCAGTACAACAACCCCCGCTTCCGAGGACCGAACAACTACATGGCGCTCCTTACCTACCGCGCCCGGATGGAGGGCTTCGTCGTGTTCGACTACGCCCAAGAGTGCGGCAAGGCAGCGGCGGAAATCGCGCAGTGGATGAGCGAAGGCAAGCTCAAGGCCAAAGACCACATCATCGAAGGCATCGAAAACTTCCCCTCGGCGTTTCTCCGGTTGTTTAGCGGAGAGAAGCTGGGGAAGCTGGTGCTGAAGGTCTGACCCCGGCGCTGACGCTGACGCTGGCGCGGGTGTGGTGGGGGGTGGTTGCTGAATTTGGCGCCTGGTCAGGTTTGATTACACCGCCCGTGCGTGGTGGAGTGGTTGCTGAGACTCGGAGGTGGTTTGGTTCAATTACACCGCCCGCCCACCCCCACCCGTAGTCCTCCCTGGCGCGGCATTCGCTGCGCTCTGCCTTGCCGGCGCGTTGCGCCGGGCTTCGCCCTGCGGGCTCGCGCTGCCGCGGGTGGGGT
>CAMYJN010000394.1 GCA_947258625.1 uncultured Polyangiaceae bacterium
TGGACCCGATCTACGCGCCGATCTCGAAGCGCTTCCACGAGCACCCGGAAGAGCTCGCAGACGCCTTCGCCAAGGCCTGGTACAAACTGACGCACCGTGACATGGGGCCCCTCTCGCGGTGCCTCGGCCCGTTGGTCCCCGCGGAGCCGCAGCTCTGGCAAGACCCCGTCCCCGACGTCACGCATGAATTGATCGGGGCGCAAGATATCGCCGCCCTCAAGGCCAAGATCCTCGAATCCGGCCTGTCCATCGCCCAACTCGTTTCGACCGCCTGGGCGTCGGCCGCAACATTCCGCGGCACCGACAAGCGCGGTGGTGCAAACGGCGCGCGCATCCGCCTGGCGCCGCAAAAGGATTGGGACGTCAACGAGCCCACCAAGCTGGGCAAAGTGCTGCAGGCCCTGGAGAAGGTCCAACAGGAATTCAACAGCGCGCAGTCCGACGGAAATAGGGTCTCGCTAGCCGACCTGATCGTCCTAGGCGGATGCGCAGCTATTGAGAAAGCCGCAAAGAACGCCGGGCACGACGTGCAGGTTCCCTTCTCGCCGGGGCGCACCGATGCGTCACAAGAGCAAACCGACGTGGACTCGTTCGCCGTGCTCGAACCGACCGCAGACGGCTTTCGCAACTACCTCGCAAACGGACACCAGAGATCGGCAGAGGAGCTGCTGGTCGATCGGGCGCAGCTGTTGACGCTGACCGCGCCTGAGATGACGGTTCTCGTGGGCGGCATGCGCGCCCTGAATGCAAACGTCGGCCAGTCCGAGCTCGGCGTCTTCACCAAACAGCCCGAGACGCTGACCCATGATTTCTTCGTGAGCCTGCTCGATATGAACACCAAATGGCAGGCGTCCACCGCATCCGAAGACGTCTTTGAGGGCCGCGACCGCAAAACCGGCGAGCTCGAGTGGACCGGCACGCGTGTCGACCTCGTCTTCGGTTCGAACTCCCAGCTCCGAGCCGTTGCCGAAGTCTACGCCTCTGACGACGCGCAAGAGGCGTTCGTGCGCGACTTCGTCGCTGCATGGAACAAGGTCATGAACCTCGATCGATTCGACCTCGTCTGATGCGGTTCGAAGACCTCGCACTGCTCTTGACCCCCGAGCGGCTGCCCTATCAAAGCGGGGTCGAGCGGCTCGACGATGGCGTGCTGCACGTTGCCGTGCTCACCCGCATGCCAGGCGTTTCGCCCGAGATGATCGCGTGGTGGTTCGGCGAATACATGCAGACGACCGAGCACTACAGGCGCTGGCACCCCCGGGACCACGTCTGGATGTCCTGGGAAGACAAGCGTCCCGGCACGCACATCGGCGCAAAGCATCTGGTCCACGAGTACATCGGGGGCCGTCTCAACAAGCTCTCCATCGGGTTCGTTCCTCCGGAGGAGTTTTTCGCCGATTCCCTGGCGAATGCCCCGGGGGCGCTTGCGATTTGTGCTCGTCCCGGCCGCCTCGATCTGCCGATCGACGTCGGGCGCATGGTGCACCTGGCTCTTCCCACAGACTACGGGTGCGAGCTCCATAGCCGTTTCTGGCTTGGATACGTGAAGTCGAGGAATGGCTCGAAGTGGCCAGAGGCGATCGGTAGCCGTCCCTGGCTTCGCCGAAGGCTCGCTTCAATGACGTTCGGCCGCGCTCTCGCCGTCCATTGCCACGAAGAGATGAGCACGCTCGCCGGGTTTCTGCCCGAGCTCTACGCGTCCGAAGCATGAGCCTCGATTCGCCGACGCAAGCGGTGCGTCACTGGACGCCGACGCGCTGCAATGCCGCTCTCAGCGCGTCCGTCGGGTCGGGCGCTGCACCCTGGTGTCGCCAGGCCACATGTCCGTCGGGGCGGACCAGGAGCGCGCCCTCGCTTTCGATCTCACAGACCGCGCGAAGCCGGGCGAGGCTCTCCGGGTCAGTGCCGAGCTGATCCACGGAGACGGGCTGCACCTCGGAACGAAGCGCGGTGCCTAGATCGCGGAGCGCATCTCTCCACGGGACGCCCGCCTCGTCGACCAACAGCGTGTAGTGCGCATAGTCGATGAGGTCGTGACTCGATCGGACGGCCCCGCCTCCGGCGAGCTCAACGTGCGGGAACCGCGCGCCCGGCCGACTGGTGGGCTCGTAGTCCATCACCTGCTGCTCGACTGGGCGAGCGTTGCCCCCTTCGGGCGCGATCGCGCCGTCTTCGTAGACGTAGCCAATGTCGAGGCCAATCCGGTCGAAGTGCCCCCTTTGATCTTCGATGCTTGACAACACCCTGTCGCGAATGCGCCTGCTCCAGCGAAAACGTCCGAGAAGGAAATGCGCCGGCGCACGCAAGAGCCACAAGACCAGACGTCTGACGAATCCTGGCATGCGCTTTAGGAAAGGATGGTTGGTGACCCGGGCCAAGAGCTCCGGCGCGTTGCGGTCGAGCCCGAACGCCTCGATGACTTCGAACACCTTCTCGAAGTTCGCCCGGCTCTCCTCCCCGTTACGTTGGGCAACGGGCCTGCGTTCCACCTCGTAGCTGTCGAGCAGCGATTCGGGGGAGCGTCCCTTCAACACGGCGGTGAGCTTCCAGCCCAGGTTGTGTGCATCGGCGATTCCCGTGTTCATCCCGAGGCCCCCTGTTGGCGGAAAGCGATGCGCGGAGTCTCCGACGAGCAAGACGCGCCCTCGGCGATAGGCCTCAGCCACCTGGGCCGTCATGCGCCAGTAAGAAATGGATTTGATCTCAATGTCGTACCGGTCGGTCCCCAGCGCGGTCTGGATGCGTTTCTTCAGAACATCGGCGGTGAAGTCTTCTCGCGTCTCATAGGGCGGCGTGATCGGAACATTGTAGGTCCAACGCTTGTCCACGTGGTGGGCGATGAAGGCGCCGACCGCGGCGGGATGCAGAATCCAGTAGAGCTTTGCCGGCGTGTGGACGTAGTCGCGAAGGCCGATTTCGAAGTACGCGTTGACAAAATCCTGGAGCCGATCGGGTCCGATCATTTCGATTCCAAGCGCCTTTCGGACTCGGCTCGCCGCGCCATCCGCGCCGAGGAGGTATCGGCTCTCAATCTCGATCGGGTCCCCGGTTCCCGAGAGCGGGCGGACCTGGCTCACGAGCTTCGTCCCGGTCTCCGAAAACCCCTCCCAGTCGTGCTCTGTCATCAGTTTGATCTGCGGACTGCGCTGGATGTGAGCTCGAATGACGCGCTCGAGCTCGGTTTGCGAAAGGTTCAGGTAGGGTTTCTCCGAACGGATGTGCTGTGCGTATTTCTGAGCGCTCCCGCCGTTTTCGAGCAAATCGATTCGACCGAACTCCTCGTTAATCGACTTGCAGAACAAGATCCGGGAGCCGTCGGAGTCGGGCGCGGCCTCCCGCGTCAGCTCGTCCATGGAGATCTCGAGCTCGTTGAGGATCTCGATCGAGCGTGCATTGAGCTCGTGTGCTTTCGGATGCGGATTCACGTCGGCGTGGCGCTCGATGATCAAACTTCGGACCCCCAACTGGGCGAGGCAGAGCGCGCTCACCATGCCCGCCGGGCCGCCACCCACGATCAAAACGTCCGTTTCGAGCTCGGTCGGCATCGATCACTCCTTCAGAAGCGGCACGACTCGGGCCTTCAAATAGACGAACGCGACGACGTAGATCGTCGTCAGGATGCTGAACCCGAACACG
>CAMYJN010000395.1 GCA_947258625.1 uncultured Polyangiaceae bacterium
TCTTCGGGACCAGCGCCGAGGTGGTTGACCCCGGCTGTTGCGGCCGATTGCGGTCCTCGGTAATCTAAAAGCGCACAAGGTCTTGGACGTTCCAAGTATACAGTTAGCCGCCGCGATCGTTGGCGGCGTGGGTCTCGGCGCGCTGCTTGCAGCTGTTAGCGCCGGCCTGCACGCGCTTGGTGAAGCTGGTTTGCAGGCCGTATTGGAAGCCGACGATGGCTACGCCAAGGTCGCCGAACGCGTCCTACGAGACCTCACGGCCGTGCAGTCCCGTCTTCTGACGGGGCGCGTCCTGTGCTTGACCCTCGCCGCGGTATTTGTCGCCCATACGCTTCTGCAGTCGCGCGGTGTCTCGGTGGCGGTCCTCGCGGTCCTCGGCATTTCGGCGGCCTACGCGATCGCGGCGACGCTTGTCGGTGCGGTGGTGCGCCAGCGTTCGGCGAAGGCGACGTTGCGGATTTGGAAATTGCTCCGTCCAGTCGACCTCTTGCTGACGCCCCTCGCGGCGCCGCTCAGCTGGTTGGAGGACGTGGTTCGAAAGGTCGTCCCAACCCTCCAGGCGCAGGACCCGGGTCGCCTGGCCGAGCTGGCCGTGGAGCACGTGATCGAACAAGGCGAGGAGACCGGCACTATCGCCGAAGATCATGCCCAGATGCTCCGCAGCGTGCTCGAGTTCAAAAACACCGTGGCCAGGGAGATCATGGTCTCTCGCACGCAGGTTGTGGCGTTCGACATCGACACCAGCATCGATGAGGTCCTCGCGAGTATCGTCGAGTCGGGTCACAGCCGTTACCCGGTGTACCGCGGGCAAATCGATCAGGTCGAAGGCATTCTCTACGCCAAAGACCTCTTTCAGCTTCTGGGCAGCAGCTCGAATGCGACCGAAGTCCTTTTGGCAGACGTGTTGCGAAAGCCCGTTTTCTTCGCCGCCGAGAGCCAGAAGATCGGCGTCCTACTTCGAGAGATGCAGCGGCGACGATCGCATCTTGCCGTTGTGGTCGACGAGTTTGGCGGAGCGGCCGGGATCGTCACCCTCGAAGATATCGTCGAAGAAATCGTCGGCGAGATTCAGGACGAGCACGACGAAGAGGCGCCCCTGGTTTACGAGCGCGCTCCGGGCCACTACTTCGTGGACGCGAGCATCTCGGTATACGACCTCGAAAAGCACCTGGGCGAGCCGGTCTGCGAGGACAAAGGCGATTTCGATTCGCTTGGCGGCATGTTGGTGCACCTCCTCGGTCAGGTGCCCGCCCTTGGCGAGACAGTCGTCGCGGGGCCGTACCGTTTCGTGATTCTCGACGCCGACGAGCGCCGGGTCCGGCGGGTCGAGATGCTTCGTCTGAGCACCGAAGAGCCGGACGAGCCCAAGGCGGTGGCTGGCTAGGACGCTTCGGGCTCCTCGTAGCTGACCCAGTCCTGAAGGATTTCGGCGTTGCTCATCCGTGGCGTCAAGACCGTATAGTGGGCGATCTGTCCCTCGGGGGCGGCGCCCACCGAGCCGACGTTCACCACGTGATACTCGGCAACCGCGCGCTGGAACGGAACATGGGTCGAGCCGCAGATGATGATGTCGGCCGGATCGTCAGCGAGCAGGGCGAGAATCTCGTCGTCGGTCAGGTCGTGACCGATCTCGCGGGTGCTGTCGGCAGGGGAGCCGTGCACCATCAAGACTTCGCGACCGTCGATCAGCGGGATACGCTGTTGCTCCGGCAAACGGCGAAGGCGCTCCGCCACTAAGTCGCCGATCGCAGCCCGGGTGTCGGCGAAGAGCCGAGCCTGCTTGCGCTGCTCGCCGTCGATGGGAACGAGGGTGCTCGGATCGACCGAACCGAGCGCCATGTCCGACGGGCCACGCGTGCAAATCGCACCCAGTTCTTGCAAGCGATGCCAGACTTCAAGCGGTTCTTCGCCCCCGAGCAGCAGATCGCCTGCGACGTAGAGGCGCTTCACACCGAGCCGTTCGAGCTCCGAGAGCACGACGTCGAGAGCGGTGAGATTGCCGTGCACATCCGAAAGAAACCCGATCGGTCCCGATGCTGGAGGGTGCGCCATGCCCGAACCCTAGCACCGTCGGCCGGGTGCCGTGGCTGGGCATCGACGCTTGCGCGGGGGCAAGCTCGGCGTATTCTCACGCGTGGAGACTGACTTGAGCGAAGGCAGCGATCGGGACAACGTAATTCGCGTTGGTTTCGGGGCGGATGGCAAGCTGACCCGGGCCGCGAACCTGGAGCCAGCGCCCTCGCAGCCGGCGCCGCCCAGCAGCGATCCGCACAAAGGACTGTACACCGTGACAGAGGTGGCTCGGCTGTTTGGCTTCAAACCCGCGCGCCTTCGATACTGGCATCGCTCGGGTGTGCTTGCTCCGTCGGTGCGGGTCGACGGGCGCAATTTCTATAGCTTTCAAGATCTAGTTGGGGTGCGCGCGGCCAAGGGGCTACTCGAACAGGGTGTTCCCCTTCGTCGGGTGCGCCGCACCGTGGAATCCTTGCGCGAGGCGTTTCCAAAGACGACACGGCCGCTATCCGAGCTTCGAGTCGTGGCGGACGGACGGACGGTTCTCGTGCAGGACGAAGCCGGCGCCTACGAACCGACGACCGGTCAGGCAGTGCTCGACTTTCGCATCGACGGCTTGGCGTCAGACGTCGTCCGGCTCTTGCACTTCGACCATGACGATCGCGCTCGCGCGTACGAGCACTACCTCGAAGGCTGCCGCTTCGACGAAGATGAGCAGACCTTCGACGAAGCGGAGCAGGCCTACAAGAAGGCCTTGTCGCTCGATCCAACGCTGTCCAATGCGCTCACCAATCTCGGGAACCTCGAGTACCGTCGCCAGCAGGTCGAAGCTGCCGAGCAGTACTACCGCCAGGCGCTTGGAAGCGATCCGGAACAGCCCGAAGCCCTCTACAACTTGGGTTTTCTTTGTTTCGAGCGCGACGAAGTAGACGAAGCGATCCAGCTGTTCCGCGAGGCGCTCCGGAGCGACCCGTCATTCGCGGATGCCCATTTCAACCTCGCGATGGCGCTCGAAGAGCGCGGAGAGCCCACCGACGCGCAGCCGCATTGGCGCGAATACTTGACGCTCGAGCCCGACGGCTCCTGGGCGGATATCGCCAACAGCCATCTGAAGAACAGCCTGGAGCCATGACCCACGACGATCCGATCGCAAGATTCGCCGGCGAGTACGAGCGGGCCGGACTGCGCGAGGAATTCGAGGTGAGCCGTTGTGCCGTCGCCACCGCCAACGAAAAAGGTCTGCCTGCCGTGCGCTTCGTGCTGCTCAAGGGTTTCGATGCACGCGGGTTCGTCTTCTTCACGAATTTCGAGAGCGCCAAAGCGAGAGACCTCGCCGTGAACCCGCATGCCGAGATGGCGTTCCACTGGCATACGATCGGGGTGCAGGTGCGAATCCGGGGCCCGGTCACCCGGGTGTCCGATCTAGAAGCCGATGCCTACTTCGCGAGCCGCGACCGCGGAAGTCAGCTCGGTGCCTGGGCGTCGCGCCAGAGCTCCCCGCTCGACAGGCGGGAGTCCCTCGAGGCTGCCGTGCGCGAGACCGCCAAACGCTTCGCGGGGGTTCCCGTCGAGCGCCCGCCGTTTTGGGGTGGCTACCGCATCGCGCCCGAGTCGGTCG
>CAMYJN010000396.1 GCA_947258625.1 uncultured Polyangiaceae bacterium
GTTTGACGCGTTCACCGAACGGATTTCGTCGCCGAGCAGTTACCGTGATTCGCAGCCGCTTGGTGCGGCGATGCGCGAGGCGGGGATCGCCGCGTTTCGGTTTGCGTCGGCGCGCGATCCCGTTGGCGGGGCGAATCTGGGGCTGATCGAGCCTGTGTTCAGCACCAAGCATCCGCTCCACGCCGAGCAGTGGATCTGCACGGCGACCCGCGCCCGAGTCGAGCTCCATCCAGGGCCTGCCGTGATGCGGTCGAGGACGAGCTTCGCGCGCGAAACCTTCGAGGTGGACGGGCGGCTGCCAAGCCCGGGCGTCGAGGCCTGAGCCGCTACAAATCGCGTTCGTGAAGGATGGGGCTGGTGTGAATGATGGCGCCCACCGTGAGGACCCAGCTGTCGGCCACGGGAACGGTGTTCGTTCCGCTCGGCGGATTCACGTAGACGAATGGATTCCAGCCGAATCGCGCGAACACGTCGATCATGACGATGTTCTTTGCGACGTGGGTGTAGCCGCCTCCGATGCCGAGGGGCACGAAGATTTGGTTGCGGGCGACTGGAAATGCCAGGCTCGAGTCGCGGTAGCTTCCTCCGGTCAGATTTCGCGCGACGTTCTGAAACGAGAAGCCGCTGTCGCCGAAGATGAAGCCCGCCGGGGTGATGTTGTACGTGGCCTTGAGAGGGACTTCGGCGTTGAGGCCGGCGCCGTTCGTCAACACGACGAGCTCGGTGCCAGTGTCGACGGTGAAGACATCGCGGACCCGCAGTCGCATCGGAAGCCCGAACGTGGCGGTGAGGTTCGTCCAGGTCGGCAGCAAGAAAACGAAGTCGAAGGCCATCTCGAAGTAGCGTTTGCGCAGGAAGCTGTACCGGACGTAGAGCGGCATGTCGCCGAAGGTTCCACGCGGTGCGACGACGATCGGAAACATGCCGTGGCCGGTGGTGGCTGGGGTCGAGCCGAGTCGGTAGTTGCTCACGCCGACTTCGAGGTTGTCGAAGATCGCGAACGCGGCGCCGAAGTCGATCGAGACGAGCGGCGCGCCGGTTGCTTTTCCGGAGGTGTTGTTCGGGACGGCCCGCTTGACGCCGACGAGCATGGTTCCGCGAATCATGAACTTGTTCATCGTGAGCGGCCGTGACGCGTAGGCTTTGGGGTAGTGCCAGCCGGGTGCCGCGGTTTCGGTGATCGCGTCGCCGACGCTGGTCGCTTCGATGATCGGCTCGGGCTCGACGGGCGGGGGGTCGCTTTCGGCCTTTTCTTCAGCGTTCTCTTGGGCCTTGGCGCCGGTCGCAGCCAATCCGAAGAGGAGGGCGAACCCAAACCATCGAGCGCGAGTCATACGGGCCGGAGGCTAGCATCGTTGACGCGGCGAATGCAGCAGGCTACCAGCTAGCCGCCGCCGCGTTCGCTGATGCGGCAAACACGGAGGATTGGATGCGATTGAATGTCTTAGTTTTGGCTTTGGGTGCGCTGGTCGCGCTGGTGGGCTGTGGGAGTGACAGTGCGAGCGGCACGACTGGGTCCGGCTTCGAAGAGCTGTACGCCCAAGGGCTCAGCAAGTATGTCGGCGCGTTCGAGCCGGCGAACGAGCCCGAGGCCGTGGAGGGCGTCAAGACCCATCGGTTCGCGGTGCCGGACGACCCCTCAGCGGAGCCGCGCGGGCCGCTCTGCCTTCGTGGCACCGAATACACCGTCGACACGCGGGAAGGCAGCTCCAACGAGCTCGTGATCTTTTTGCAAGGTGGCGGCGCCTGTTGGGAAGACTTCTGCGCAGCGGTTGAAGAGACGGGCTCGCTTCCGCCGTCGGGCATTTTAGACCCCGACCTCGCGGAGAATCCAATAGCAGACTGGGACGTTTTGTATTTGCCGTACTGTGACGGCTCGCTTTTCGCGGGAGACGTGGATCGGGTTCTGCCGACCAGCGTGCTCGTGGAAGACGGGCCCATCGAAAGCATGGGCTACCAGCGCGGCCTTCAGAATCTCACGGCGGCGCTCGACGTCGGGCTTGCCGAGTTCCCCAATCCAAGCCGAATTCTTCTGACGGGCATCAGCGGGGGAGCCTTCGGGACCATCGCGGCGCTCCCCCTGGTGCGTTACTACTATCCGGAGACCGAAATCCTGGTGTTCAATGATTCTGGCGTGGGCGTCGCAAAGGACGGCGACCCCGACTTCATCAACGAAACGCTCCTCGCCGGCTGGAACGCATCGTCGCTCGTGCCCGAATCCTGCACCGACTGCACGAGCAACGGTCACGCGACCCGCCTGATCGAATGGCAGCTCGCGGAGGACGACAACTTCACGATGAGCGCGTTGAGCTTCAGCGCGGATACCGTCATCTCGTTGACGTTCTTGATGGTTGCCCCTGCCGACTTCACGAGCTGGCTCCTCGCCGAAACCGGGCGCACGACCGGCCTGTTCCAAGATCGCTACAAGCGGTTCATTCCAAACGGCACGGCGCACACGACCTTGCTTCTTGAAACGTCCGAAGGGGGGGGTGGGGGCATTCCAATCGGGGCCCTGGACACGGAGATCGCGGGGGTGAGCGTGCTGGACTGGTTCACCGCCATGATCGACGGGACCGAGGCCTGGGACGATCTGGTCGACGAAGGTCTCGAATAGCCGGAGATTGGGGCCCCAAAGCCGCGACGCTTTTGGCGTTGACCCTCGGCTCGCCTTCCTGCAAAATAGAACACGTTCTATTCCTACTCTAGAGCTCTAGAAAAGGGGCCGTCCTCTTTTTCGAAGGGCAATTTCGGGTGTTTGCATGAAGACTGAGATCTGTGAGCGGCTGGGGATCGAGTTCCCCATCTTTGCGTTCAGCCACTGCCGCGACGTCGTGGCGGCGGTGAGCCGGGCCGGTGGGCTTGGGGTGCTGGGTGCGGTGGCCTACAGCCCGGAGCAGCTCGAGCTGGAGCTGAAGTGGATCGACGAGCACGTCGATGGCAAGCCCTACGGCGTCGATACGGTCATCCCCGCCAAGTACATCGGCAAGGACCAGGGCGACATCGGCAAAGAGCAGCTTGACCAGATGATCACACCTGCTCACCGCAAGTGGATCAACGATTTGCTCAATCGCAACGGCGTGCCTCCGCTGCCCGACGACGTTGAAGAGATCGAAGGCCTACTTGGTTGGTCTGCTTCGGGCGGGCGCGCGCATTTCGAGGTGGCGATGAAGCACCCGATTGCGCTCATCGCAAACGCGCTCGGGCCGCCCCCCGAGGACATCATCAGCCAGGCGCACGACAAGGGTGTTTTGGTAGCTGCGCTCTGCGGCACGGTTCGGCAGGCGATCAAGCAGAAGACCGCCGGCGTCGATATCGTGATCGCGTCCGGCTTCGAGGCGGGCGGGCATACCGGCGAAATCGGCACGATGGTTCTGTTGCCGCAGGTCGTCGATGCCGTGGCGCCGACGCCGGTGCTGGCCGCGGGCGGGATCGGCTCGGGCCGTCAGATGGCGGCCGCGATGGCGATGGGCGCCGCGGGCGTTTGGACCGGCTCGATTTGGCTCGCCACCGAGGAATCCGACTCGATTCCGTCGCTCGTCGACAAGCTGCTGGTCGCGGATTCGACCGAAACGGTCCGGTCGCGCTGCATCAGCGGCAAGCCCGCCCGACAGCTCAAGACGGCCTACACGCG
>CAMYJN010000397.1 GCA_947258625.1 uncultured Polyangiaceae bacterium
ACGATGGCTTTGCCCTTCTTTCGCTTGATCGTCTCGACGCGCCGATCGAAGTCGACCCAGGCATCGGCACGGCGAAACTTTCCGTCGCGGCACTCTTCAACCCAGGAGTCGATCGAATCCATGAAGGTGTACGTCGCGCCCCAGGACAGGTGCTCGTTCCGCCCGACCAGCGGTGCGGGCAAACCCGGCATGGTCATGAGAAGCGCGTAGCCATCGGGCCAACGGAAGCTTTGTTCGACCCACACATTCGGAAGCCGGTTCGTTTCGAGGTGCGGGTCGTTGCCCAGCATCGCTGCCCCGGACGCCGTTCGCGCGCCCGACACACACCAGTTGTTCGACGCCATCATCCGCGGCGCGGCGACTCCCCACTTCACAGCTTCCGGAACCATTCGTTCGCCGAGCTCGACCTGGGAGAGCATGGCGCGGTCCAGCCCTTGCGTGCTTCCCGGGAACAACGCTTCGAGGTGCCCGTCGTCGATGCCCGCCTGAACCATCTCGACGAAGAGCCGCTCAACCTCTCCCTGTGATTGAGCCAGGGTGAGAAATCCGGCCATGCGAGCGAGCAACAGGCTGTCTTCAATCGTCCACGGCTCAGGCCGGACCCCAACGAGCTTGAGCTCCCAGGGCATCGATTCGGAAAACCGAGTGTTGACCCCGTCACGATAGGCCTCGCATGCAGCGCGGGCCTCGGGGCTGAGCGTCTTTGCTGCCTTGGCGGTCCCGCCAGTCCAGTCCATCCGCCGAAAGAACTGGTCGACCTCCACCATTTCGTCGCTTCCGTCGAGCAGCTCCGCCGCCCGGCCTTCGCCGAGGATCCGCATGATCAGCATTTGCAAGCCGCGATCCATCGCGTGGCAGTAACCCATGCCCCAGTGCAGCCCGCTGATGTCGTCGGACACGATCTGCGGGATTCCGTTTTCGTCCCGGGTCCAACGGGCTCTTGGCTCTTTCGAAGCGGTCATGATTAGAACGTGTCCTTGGCTTCACGAAGCGCGGTGAACGAAGCGACCGGATCTCTTCCGGCGGCAACGGCCGGGTCGTCGAAACGCAGAAACGGATTGGTCGCGAGCTCGTGGCCCAGCCGCCCAGGCACGGTGAACCGTTTTGCTTCGCGCGTGGCGATCGCTTGAGCGAGCGCACTGGCTACGTCTTGGTTGCTCGGTTCGACGGTCGCCGCGAATCGAAGGTTATTGACGGTGTACTCGTGGCCGCACCAGACCTTGGTGTCGGCGGGCAGCGTGCGAAGCTTTGACAGCGACCGAGACATCATCGCCATCGTGCCTTCGAAAACGCGGCCGCAGCCAGCGAGAAAGAGCGTGTCGCCGCTGAAGAGGTTGCCTTCGGAAATGAACGCGATCGCGCCAAGGGTGTGGCCCGGAATTTCGACGATGTCGACGGAGGCGCCGCCGAAATCGAAGGAGTCGCCGTCGGACAAGGCATCGGTTTGCCGGGGGATCCGCTCGTGATCTGCGTCGTACTTCGAGCCCCGAACGTGCTCGATGGGACACTCTTCGATCAGCGGCTCGATCCCGCCGATGTGATCCCAGTGATGATGCGTGAGCCAGATCTCGCTGAGCTTGACCCGTGCCTGGTCGATCGCCCTCAGCACGGGGTCGGCCTGAGACGGGTCGACGACGGCTGCCCGGCCGTTCTGGATGACTAGATACGCATAGTTGTCGCTCAAACACGGAACTGGAACCACCTGCATGCCCGGGAAGATACGACCCCGCGGTCGGGCTGGCTAGACGCATTCAAACGCTGCGCGAGGCCGGGCTTCATCGCCGTTCGACCTTCTTTCCCAATCGCGTTCGGGTTATATGAGGCCGATGGACTTGAAGTTTGCGATCGAGAAGGGGATTCCGTTTGCCGGCCGAACGGAGGTCGAAGTGCTGAAACTCGAGCCTGGATACGTGAAAATGATGATGCCGCTCGAGCCGAACATCAATCACGTCGGGACGATGTACGCAGGTGCGCTCTTCACGCTGGCCGAGCTCCCCGGGGGCGCGATCTTCTTGTCCACCTTCGATGCGAGCCAGTTCTTCCCGCTCATCAAGGGGATGGAGATCAAGTTCCTCAAGCCCGCGACGACCGACATCGTGGTGGAGGTGCGACTCAGCCCCGAGCAAGCCGCGAAGATCCAAGACGAGGCCAACGAGCATGGCAAGGCCGACTACGACTGGGACTGCGAGCTCAAGGACGCCAATGGGCAGGTCGTCGCCGTGTCGTCGAATCGCTACCAATTGCGCCGAACGAAACCGACGGTTGCTTAGGGCCGACGGAGGAGGTGGCTGCTCTGCCACTCCTGAGAGCCTTTGGCGAAGACTGCATCGGACAGCGGCGGGTGGTTTTGCTCCCGCTGAAAGGCGTCCATGTCCGGGGTGCGCATCAGCATGGCCCGCACGAGACGCCCAAGCGCGCCCATCTTGTTGCCCAGAGTCCGGTTCGCTTCGGGTCGCTCGGACACGTACCGCCGGCAAATCGTTTCGAAATCCTCAGCATCGCGGCCGGTGAGCTCGCGAACCACGTTCGTTGGCGCGCCCAACGCGAACGCATCCTGTTGGTAATCGGTGAAGTAGAGACGAACCTGGGAGATATCATGCGCGGGAAAGCCCGCCACGGTGGCAGCCTTGACGAACATGTCTACGGAGCTGGGCGAGTACTTCACATCGCGGCCAAGAACCTTGGCGAAGGTCGCAGCGATCTCTTCGGGCGCGAGTAGCTTCGGACCTGTGGGGCGATATGCCTTTCCGATATGGGGGGCTGGGTCGACCAGCGTGGCGGCTACAACGGCGCCCATATCCTCGTTCGATGGCGGCGCGTTTCGGCCCTGCCCCAGTGCCATTGGGAACACGCCGAGCTGCGAAATCACGTCGAGCACTAGGAAGTACGTCCACGCGAACCAGCCAGGATTGATCTGGACGACGTCGACGTTCGGCATCCATGGGCTGATTTGATCGGCGAGCCAAAGCTCGCGCGTCGCCAGAGAGGGATGCCCCGGATGCGACAACCATTGGCTGAGCGTGGTGACGGTCTCGAGCTTCGCTTCCTGCGCGGCAACCGCGAACGCCATCGATGCGTGAAGCCCGTTCGGACCGTGGGGCGCCACGAAGTACGCGCGCTGTACTCCGGTCATCGCGTTCCGAAGGTCGCGGACATCGAAGAGATTGGCCACGACGACTTCCGCGCCGAGCTCTCGTAGCTTCTGGGCACGGTCGTCTTCACGACGAACCATCGCTCGGACCGGAAAGCCCGCTTGAAGGAGATTCTGCGTAACGGGACGGCCGGTGTTGCCGGCCCCCGAGGTGACGAGAATGGTGGGTTTTGTATTGGTCATTTAGAAACTCCTGGAAATATGAGCGTTTTTTCTTGTTGCTTTATTTTATAAAGTACTTACAATCAAAATGCAAGTGAGTTGCTTTAGAAAATCAAGAAAGCCTGTGGGACAAACGGGAGCGATGGCCCATGCACGCCGGTATCGCCTCCTTTGCCCGATTGCCCGCGCCCTCGACCGGGTTGGCGATCGCTGGACGCTACTCATCCTGCGCGACCTTCACGCCGGACCCGCTCGCTTTTCGGATCTCCAAA
>CAMYJN010000398.1 GCA_947258625.1 uncultured Polyangiaceae bacterium
CGAGGTCGGTGAAGCGCCCACCGGCCGCCTTCAGAATCGCTTCGGGGCCGCAGGCGTCCCAGGCGCTCGAGCGGTCCGAAATGTGTACGTAGACGTCGGCTTGCTGCTCGGCGATGAGCCCCGCCTTGAGCCCGACCGAGCCGCTCGCCGTCTCTTGGCGAATTCCGAGCCGGGCAACGACCTCCGCCACGGCACTGTTCCGGTGCGATCGCGACACCACCAACTTTAGCTGGCTCGGCTCCGAAACCTCGCTAACCCTCAGCCGACGGCGCTCGCCGCGCTCTTCGAGCACCGCATCGTCACCGACGACGCCGTAGTAGAGCTTGTCGGTCCCTGGCTGGTATACGACGCCAAGCGTCGAAACCCCGTCGATCGCCAGGCCGAGCATCACCGAGAACTCGCCGTTCCGCGCAACGAATTCCCTGGTGCCGTCGAGAGGGTCCACGTACCAGCAGCGCCCCGATTGAAGCGCATCGCTATTGTCTTCGTTTTCCTCCGCGACAATTCCGTCGTTTGGAAAGGCCTTCCGGAGCTCTCCGACGATGTATGCATTGGCTCTCGTGTCCGCCTCGGTCACGGGATCCGCCTCGTCCTTGTAGGCGACACTGAAGTCCGTCGCGTAGACCTCCATCAAGATTGCGCCGGCCCGTCGCGCGATGCGCGCGGACTCCGCGATTTCTCGATCCAACATCCACGGCCTCTACCACGAGACCGTACGGACGCCACCGGTCAGCCGGTGATGCGATCTGCCAGTTGCCCGAGCAGCTGGGCCATCTCGTCTACGCTTCGTAGCAGCGCGGCAGAAGCCGGCGGCCCTCCTCGTTGTTCGTCCGAGCAAACGAACGCGCCCACGCCGTGCAGCGTTGCGAATTCGATCGCGGGAAAGTCGGTGAGATCGTCTCCGGCAAAGAACACCGAGCTCGCGCCGGAGCGCTTGAAAATTTCTTCAAGCGCGCTGCCCTTGTCGTGATGAACGGCCTCGGCTTCCCGCAGGGCCTTGCCATGCCGCACGTAAAGGCCGAGGTTTTGTGCGAGCTCGTCTGCTTCGCCGAGCAGCTTCGCCGCACGCGCCGGATCTTTGGACTCGATTGCACGAACGTGCACCGCGATAGCCTGCGGCTTGTATTCGATGAACGCGTCTTGGGCGCGCGTCTCGACCCAGTGTTGAAAGAGATCGAGGGCCTCTCGCCGTTCAGGCGTGAGCTCGCGCGGTGCCGGAGCTTGCCCGGGTGCCAGGACCAGTCCACCGTGCTCGACCGCGCGCCAGATCCCCTCGAGCTGTTCCATTCGCGCGAGGGAGCTCAGAGCGCGACCGCTGATCAGCGCGAGCTCGACGCCAGGCCCCCGGGCAAGCGCCTCCAGGTTGGAGAGCGTCGCTGCCGGAATTCGCGCCGAATCCGGGTCTCGAACGATCGGGGAAATCGTTCCGTCGACGTCGAGGGCGACGAGCAGGGGCGGTTCGAGCTCGAGCAGAGATTCGACCAGGGCCCCGATGCGACTCACTTTCCCTCCAGCGCGTCGAGGTAGCGGTCGGCCCAGCGGTGCACGTCGAGCCTCATCACCTCACTGCGCATCGAACGCATTCGCTTGCGTTTCTCGCTCGGCTTCATGGTGAGCGCGTGGTGAATCGCGGCCGTGGTCGAGTCCACATCATAGGGATTCACCAGCAATGCCCCCTCGAGATGCTTCGCGGCGCCGGCGAACTCGCTCAGGATCAACGCGCCGTCTTCGTCGGTCCGCGCCGCCGCGTATTCGTGCGCCACGAGGTTCATTCCGTCCCGCAAGGGCGTGACGAGAGCAACGTCCGCGGCTCGGTAGTGGGCGAAGAGCGCCCGCTGGCTCAGGTTCCGATAGAGATAGTGAATCGGAACGCGGCCGGTCTCCGCGTAGCGGCCGTTGATGTCCCCGACCATGCGATCGATCTCTTGTTTGAGGTCGGCGTACGCTTTCACGTCGGTACGGCTAGGCACCATCACTTGAATTAGCGCGTACCGTTTGCGAGCGCCCGTGTCTCGACGAAGCAAACGCTCGAATGCAGCCAACCGCTCGGGAATTCCCTTGGTGTAATCGAGCCGGTCGACGCCGAGCAGTAGCTGACGGTTCCCCATCGACTCGCGAATTCGATCGACCTCGCGCCCGACGTCAGGGTCGATGGCGAGCGCCTGCAATTCGTCGACGGGAATGCCGATCGGCGCGGCGATCGTGTTCACCTTGCGGTCGCGATAGTGAATCGTCCCCCGCGATACACGATGGGCGGTGAAGCGCTCCACACACTGTCGAAAGTGCTCGGCGTACTCTGGAAGATGAAAGCCGAGGACGTCCGCGCCGAGCAAACCTTCGAGGATCTGCTCGCCCCACGGCAGGATGCCGAAGGTGTCCGGGGGCGGCCACGGGATGTGACAAAACCAGCCGATTCGGGCCTTGCTGCGCTTGGCGCGCAGCATCCCCGGCACGAGCATCAGGTGATAGTCCTGGACCCAGACCAGGTCGCTCGGTCCGCTGGTCGAAATCGTGGTGTCGGCAAAGGATTGGTTGGCACCCACGTAGCTCGACCAGGGTGCCTCTCCGACTTGAATCGTGGGCTCGAAGCCATGGAGCAGCGGCCAGAGGACCGCGTTGGACACGCCTTCGTAGAAGCCCCGCTGGTCGCCCCGCTTGATCGAAATGTGGGCCAGGTCGTAGGTCAGATGAGGCGCCGGAACCGTGACCGAGTCGAAGTCTTTGGCGGGTTTGGCGCTCACCCAGACGCCGCCGCGCTTCTGCAAAACGGGGTCGAGCGCAGCCACCAAGCCCCCTGCGGCGCGAACCCAGCGTTCGCGGCCCCGACTGGCTTCGTGCCGATAGGGGCCGCGGTTCGATACGACCACGAGCTTTCGGCTCTTTCTCGCCATCGAGCGTCATTGTAGTCTGAGGGAGGCCATGGACCCAGCGCAGTTTATTCAAGGACGCAGCCGAGAAACCGAGATCCGCCGTGACGCGCGCGGGCGCTGGTTCAACGGAGAGGACGAAATCAGCCATCCGATTCTGTCCCGCTCCTTCGACGGCTGGGTCGACCGCGCCGAAGACGGGCGCTTTTGTCTGAGCAACGCGATCAACTGGGCCTATGTCGAGATCGAAGGGCCCGCCTATTTCGTAAAAGACGTGGACCTGAGCCCCGAAGGCATCGGTCTGCTTCTCTCGGGCGACCTCCGCGAACCGCTCGACCCGGCCTCGCTCTGCCAGGGCCCCGAGGGCGCGCTCTGGTGTGCCGTCCGAGATGGTCGCTGCCCCGCGCGCTTCGACAATCACGCCGTCAGCAAGATGAGCGAAAGGATCGGTGAGGACGACGACGGCGTGTATGTTCGAATTGGTGACCGAAAGGTGCGGCCGCCAGAGGTTGGCGATCCACTTTCGCTCGGTCTCGAAAAGCGCTAAGCCTCGGGCGTGTCTCGCCGCGAGCTCATTGCTACCCTCATCGTCGCTGCAATTGCGTTTCCGCTGATCTTCATCTTCACGGGGGCGGTCGTCGATGCGCAGGCCCGCGCGCGCGAGGCTCCGTTCAGGGCGCTCCTCGGGAACGCGCGCTTCGAGCAGCTGATGGATG
>CAMYJN010000399.1 GCA_947258625.1 uncultured Polyangiaceae bacterium
TCCGACTGGCGATCTGAATGCTCGGCTGACGGGAGCTGGCCACCGCTTCGACGGCATTGGTGATCAGGTTGTTGACGACCTGTTTGAGACGATCGCGCTCCGCAAACAGGACGCAGGATATTGAATCGATCTTTTCGATGAACTCGATCCCCTGCGATTCGATCTCCGGACGCCGCAGCTCTAGAACCTCGCCGAGCAGCGTGCCGGCATTGCAACGGATCGGCTCCATCCGCTGCGCGCGCGCCAGGTTCAGGAAATCGTCGAGCAGGAGCGACAGGCGTCGGAGCTCGTCCTGCACGACGTTGGTTCGCCTTTCGATCTTCCGGCGCGTCGATCCATCCTCGACCTTGGAGGCCGTGCGTCGAAGAACATCGAGCTGAAGCTTGGCCGCGTTGAGAGGATTTCGCACCTCGTGGGCCAACCCTGCCGTCAGCCTTCCCATCACCGCGAGCGACTCCGCTTCGACGGTCTTCTTGAGCACATAGTCCTCTCGGTAGGTTTCGAGCATGATCGCGAGCTCGATGTCGCAGATCTGGTCGATGACGCTGTGATCTTCAAAGACCCCGAGACCGTCCGGAGCGGAATCCGACACTGCGCGATGAAGCCCGCTTCGGATCACATTCATCGCGCCGAGCATGTAACGCTGCTCGAGACCGACCTTGACATGAACGCGGCCGATTTGGGCGCGCTTCTCGTAGTAGGCGGCGTCGTATGGGCCGGTGAAAAGCCCTTCGAGCCAATGCAGCAACGAAGACCGGAGTCGCTGGATCTGGGCTTCGCTCTGGAGGACCGCCCGGGCGCCGGGGTCCTCGCGGATGGCCTCGTAGAAACGATCTACGATGCGCAGGTGATAGGGCTCCATCCGAGTGCGCAGCGCCTGCAGGCGAGCGGCGCACTCGGCGTCGAACCCCACGTAGTCCAAGAGCGTCGGGAGCAGGCTGGAGTCGGCCATCCGGCCTGGCTAAGAAACTGCAACCGTTCTGTCAAGGGCTGGCAGGTCGCGACCCCTTCAAAAGGCGGCGAGCGTGGGCAGCCTGACCATGCTCACCGGACAGGGAGCGTCCGCGGCGAGCCTCCGGACATCGGTTGGATTGAGTTGGTCCGCTCCGCTGGTCAGCTGAATACCAAGCAGAATCAGATCGACGCGCGAACGCTTGGCGCTCTGCAAGACGTAGTCCGGCCAATGCCCCTCTTCGTAGAGCTCTGCCCGACAGCGAACCCCCCGATCGGCGCACCATTGACGTTGCCGCTCGAGGAGCTGACCCTCTTGCCGAAGCCTGGCCTCTACCCGGTCGCGCCAACCGTCGGCATTGTGACGCATCGAGGCGGGAGGCTCGGAGCGCCGGCTCCCACCGCCCCCATAGGTTGAAACCAAGACCACCTCGCCATCGGTTGGGCCTACGATGAGCGCGGCGAAGCTCACGAGCTTGTAGCTCGCCGATGTCAGATCGGTAACAGCCAGAATGCTAGACGCCGTAGTGCGCATGGAACCCACTAGGAGCCCCAGCAAGGTGCGTGCCATGCAAGAAACCCCTCGCGAGAGCGGATTGTTCGCTCGCCCTTCGGCAACGCTTGCGGGCGAAGTTGCGAATACGCAGTTTTTGCGCCGCGCGATCCAAGGGTTAAGCTCGCGCATGGGTGATTCCCGGCGTCACCGCGGACCGCATCCCAGCGATGCGCAGCTGTTCTCCGAGCAGGCGCTTCCCTCATTGATGGCGGCCGTCTCAGACCTGAGCTGGCTCCGGACCCGAGGATACTCCGATGCGTCGGCGGTGAAGCTCGTCGGCGACCGGTATCGACTACGCAGTCGTCAACGCACTGCGGCAACGCGCTGTGCCTGCTCGGATTCTGCGCGAGAGCACCGTGCGTCGCGGCAATGCGCACCCAAGATGATGAACGCGCGTCATCTGCTAGTCGATGGCCTGAACGTGATCACCACGATCGAGGTGGCCTTGGCCCGGGGCGTTCTACTGCTCGGTCGCGACTCCTGTCTGCGAGACATGGCAAGCTTCCACGGCAGCTATCGCTTGGTGCAGGAGACCGGGCGCGCCGTCGAAATCCTCGTCGACGTCGTCGATTCGCTTCGGCCATCCGAGGTGACCGTATACATCGACCGCCCCGTTTCGAACTCCGGCCGACTTGCGGAGATTGTACGGACGATCGCGTCCGGCAAAGGGTCGCGCATCCAAGCGACGACCGCGGACCGAGTGGACGAATTGCTGAAAGCTTCGACTGCGGTGGTTGCAAGCGCCGACAGCGCGATCCTCGATGAATGCGGCGACTGGCTGAACCTGGCACGAATCTCGGTCGAGCGTCACCACACCGAGCTCGAGCCGCTCTGGCTACTGGACCTGTCTTGAGCGCTTCGAATCTCGAGATCGACCCAGCGAACGCTCAAGACTCTACAATTTTCAGGGCATCATCAAGTCCGCCGCGCTTTCCGATCAGCATCCGAAGCTGGACGAGCTTGGCCGGCTGGTTGAAGGCCACGGCGCCAACCACGCGGCCGGCCCGACTGTAGATGGCGATGAGCTTCTCGTCGTCCAACCCTAGTCTGACGATGGTGAGCTCGTCGCCAGGTTTAGGGCTGCCCGAGCCCTGAATTTTGATGTCGAACTGGTCGGACCAGAACATCGGAACCGACTCGAACGGTTTTGCTTCGCCCGGTGCGGCGAGCAGCGTCGAGGCGGCGTGACGCGCCTGCTCGACCGCGTTGGTCCAATGCTCGACCCGCATCCGCTCCTCGAACAGTGGGTTGTACCAGCTCGCAACGTCCCCGGCGGCCACGACCCCTGGGATGTTGGTCGCGAGGGTTTCGTCACATCGAACGCCGTCTTCGATCTCGATTCCGGACCCGCCGAGCCAGGACACCGAAGGAGTGACCCCGATGCCAACCACGACCAGGCCGCAATCGACCTTGCTGCCATCGTCGAGCCATACGCTTTTGACACGGCGATCGCCGCCAAACCTTTCGACTCGCCGTCCGCAGAGGACCTTCACACCGCGACGCTCGTGCACTTCCTGCAGGATTCGTCCAAGTCGCGTTCCCAAGCTCTGCGCAAGTGGGGTCTCCAAGGCCTCGATCATCGTGACTTCGAGCCCGAGTTGCCGCGCCGAAGCCGCGACCTCGGCGCCGATGAAACCGGCACCGATGACGGCGACTCGCGGCTTGGTCTCGAGCGCAGCGCGAAGAGCCAACGCATCATCGAGCGTTCGAAGAACGTGAATCCCCTCGAGCGACGGCTGATTCGAAAGCGCACGCACCTCACCGCCGGTCGCAATGACCAAGCCATCGTAGGAAACCACCTCGCCGCTTTGGAGCAGAATCTCCCCTGCGCCGGCGTCGAGCGACTGAGCGCGCTGCCCAAGCCTCAACTCGACGCATAGCTCGTCGTAGCTTTTCCGACGCAGCGCCAAGCGCTCTTGGCCGGCCTCGCCGCGGAGTACTTCTTTCGAGAGTGGCGGCCGATCGTATGGGAGATGCTTCTCCTCGCCGATTAAGATGAGCTCGCCGTCAAACTTCGCGCGCCGAATGAATTCGACCGACCGCAGACCCGCCAGGGACGCCCCGACGACGGCAA
>CAMYJN010000400.1 GCA_947258625.1 uncultured Polyangiaceae bacterium
CCCAGCGTCGATCTTCAATGATTTCACGGAGGTGAACGGTCTGCCGCAGATCGTTCGGAAGCTCGAAGCCAACCCGCGCCTTGCCCGCGATCGGGGCCACGATGCGAACTTTCTGAGCCGCTAAGGCCATCGCGAGATCATCGGCCAAGCCGGCGATCTTGGAGACCTTCGTGCCGCTCTGCGGCTCGAATTCGTACATCGTGACGACCGGGCCGGGGTGGATCTCGTCGACGCGGCCGCGGACGCCGTAGGCCGCGAGCTTCTCGGTCAGGAGCTCCGCGTTTTCGCGGAGCGCGTCGGCATCCACGTGGATTTCGGATGCATCCGGCTGGTCGAGGAGGTTTGTCGGAGGCAGATGGAAGTCACGATGGCTCCGCTTTGGACGCGTCGAGATCTCCAATGGCTTCTGCTTGGTTTCTTTGGGTGCGACGATCGTCGGGCCGTCCGCCGGGCTGGCCTTGGGCTCTTGTGCCCTCGGAACCGGCGCCGCCGTCGCGACCGCAGGGGCCAGTGCGCTCTCCATTTCCTCGCGGTCGTAGTGCATGCCCATGATGCGCGGCTGACTCGCGCGAATCTCTTCATCGTGGATTTCGCGCGCTTCGGCCCAGGCTTCGCGCAGCGCTACGAACAGGCCGCGAACCTTCGCCCATGCAGCGTGGCCCAGACGCGCGAACGCTCGCGCGGCTTCTTCGAGCGTCCAAGGCGTCCGCAAAATGACCGCGGTTCCGAGGATCGCGAAGCCGATGATGACGGTTCCATAAAACCCCAACAAGGAACGAAGAACCTCTCCGAGAAGCTCCCCTACCGCTCCTCCCGGGGATGCGCCCCACACGGCCTGCGGCTCGATCAGCAAGTGCCCCAGGGCCGCGCCGATCACGACGATCACGAGCGTCGACGCGAGCGTGGCCAGACCCAGCAACGCCGACCGCCTGCGAAACAGACGCCAGGTCAGCAGTCCGCCCTCGAGCGGCAAGATCCAGGCGACCAGGCCGAACGCCAGCATGACGGCTCGCGCAAAACGGTGGCCCACTGGGCCAACCAAGTTCGCTGAGCCGTTTCGCGCATCGTAGGAGACGAGTGCGAGAGTCAACAGGACGGTCGCAGTAAGGGCGAGGATCGCAAGAACGTCCTGCCGCCTGCCCTCCGGCGCCACCAGGTCGCCCGAAGAGGTGGTTTCATGTGCGCTCAAGTAAGACGCCTCCTACACCCGCAGGCTATGCGCCCGCGCCTCGGTTGGTCAAGAAATCACGGTCCTCCGGGCGTCTTGAAAGCGGGGCGGAATCCTCTATTATCTTGCCGGGTTGCATGCTCGGGGGGGATGATTTCGCTAGTCGGATGGGTTGGACGACAAAGCTCGTGGTTCTCTGCTCGGTCATCGGCCTTCTGTTGGCTGGCTGCAAGGTAGATAGCGACGACGTCCAGCAATGGAAAGAAACCGTCAAAGGGCCGACCAGGCTTCGAGCGGTCATCGGGAGCGACCGGTACAGTCCAGAGCTGCGGACCGAAGCGGCGCTCGCGATCGTCGAAATGGATCGCAACGACATCGACCCGCTGTCGATTCTCTCGAAGGCGTTCGACGAGCTTGAGCGCCAGGACCGGGCGATCAGCGAAACGATCGTAGGCGGGATGATCCCGCGCCTCCAAGCGCTTCTGTCGACCGAGCCCGACCCGGAGGCTCCAGGTCCTGATCCCGTTCAAGTGCGCGCGAAGGACGCGGCCTACATGGTGATCCCGTATGCGCCCGAGGGCTCGCGGAACGAGCTCATTCGTGCGGTCGTAGGCTGGTACTCCGCCGACTTCGAAGGCCGGAGCCTTGCGGGAGACTACAGCGCCGAACAGGTGACCCGCGCGCTCGGCGCCGAAGCGGCGGGAATGTTGGTCGACGCGCTCCACGAGAAGATGCCTCCGCAGGCGATTATCAAAATCGCGCAAATCATCGGGGAAGACGGCGACCAACAAACCAAGAAGCGCGCTGGGGCGCGGCTCGTGAACATCGAAAAAGAGATAGAGAAGCCCGCCTTCGTGAAGTGGCTCGCCGTTCAGATTCGCGCGTCCCTCAAGGCCTCGGGAGAAAAGGTCGACGCAGCGCGTGTGTCGTCGCTGGCTCTCTACAATCGCGAAAACTACATCAACCAGGGCGTGCTTCCGGCAATGCAGCACCTCGGCGAGCAACCGCTGGTGTCCAGCCGGCTGCTCGCAATTGCCGATACCAAAGCCGGAGCGAATGATCCCAAGGCCTGGGTAGAGCGCCTCAACGCTCGGCGAGCCACCGCGCTCAAGGCGCTCGAAGGACACGTGACCCGAGCCCACCTCAACCGTTTGCTGTCGATTGCGCTCGATTCGAGCAATCCGGTCGAAGTCCGCGACTACGCCTTCGATCGCGTTGGAGACATCCGTAGCCGTGCCGCAATCCCCCGGCTTTGGCCCCTCGTCGAGCGCCAGGGATGTACTGCGAGCTCCTGCACGGCGTCGGACAAGCTCGCCAAGCGCCTGCGTTGGCGTGCAGGCGAGCTGGTTCTTTCGCTGGGCGGCTCCTCGACGATCGAGCCGTTTTCCCAACGATTACCGTCATCTGTGGGAATTCAATACGAGCCCGAAGAGCTCGAAGGCTACGCGACGAGGATGAGCCAGATGACACCTCCGCCCACATCCACGGTCATGGCTCTGCTCAATTCGCCGCGGTGGTGGAATCGTGTGGTCGCATTGCGCTATCTTGAACGCAGAGGTGGGGAGGCAGATGTCCCCGCGATGCAGCAGTTGATGTCGGACGATGGCGCAGTGACGGGGCAGGGTTGGTCGGAGCTGAATCCACCGGTGAAAAAGGTGGGCCAGGTTGCCGACGCGGCCATCAAGGCGCTTCGAACCCGTGAGCAAGGTGACAAAAAGTGAGTAGTCGAAGCAATGGCTGATCAAGGCGACAGGAAAACGGTGCGAGCCTTTCAGTGCCGCGATTATCTCTTCGAGATCTTCGATCATCTGAGCAAGGAGCATCAGTGTTCGGTCGACTACCTGATCAACGAGGCCATGCGTGAGTACGCGCGCGCGCGCGAGCAAACGGTTACATCGGTCGGCGCCGAATCTCAGGATCTCGTGGGCTCCGCGCTTGGAGGTGCGTCACCCGTAGGCGCGCCATCCTTCGATTCTCGCGATTCTCGCGATTCTCGGTCGAGGCCAATGTTGACTCCGATGCCATCCCGGCGGCCAACCGTGCAACCAGCGATCAATCCGCTTCAAGCGGTGACCGTGCCGCCTCCACTCCCCGGTCGCCGTCCGTCGGACGTGGCGAGCCGCCGAGTTCTGACACTTCAGTTCAACGGCGAGTCCATTCGCGTCGATAAAGACGAGTTCATCATCGGGCGGGGTGTGCGAACTACGGATCTCGCGATTCGAGATGGTAATATTTCACGCAAGCACGCCGCGGTCGTGTTCCATGACGGTGCGTACTTCATGAAAGACTTGGGCAGCACGAATGGAATCGAGTTCGCGGGTCAACGTGTCGAATCCAAGCGCATCGAAGAAGGCGACGTCTATCGCATCTGCGATTACGAGTTTCGCTTCTCGTATCAATGAGTC
>CAMYJN010000401.1 GCA_947258625.1 uncultured Polyangiaceae bacterium
TGACCCATTCGGTCGCAGAGCTCTCGGAGAATCGGAAGGTTGGCTGAGATGACATCCACGGTGGCCATGAAGGGACGGTATCGTCCCTCTACAAGCAAATCAAGGCCACTACTGCCGAGCCAGGCCCCCGGTCAGCTCCGAGACCAACGCGCGAACCGCGGCTACCGCCTCGTCTGTGCTTGCCGCAGCTTCGATCGCCTGAACCACGGCGCTACCAACCACGACGCCGTCGGCGTGCGGCGAGACGGTCGCCACGTCGGCTTTGGTCTTCACCCCGAAGCCGATGGCGAGTGGGCGCCCGAGCTCGCGCTGCAACGCGGCCGCCCGTTTCGACGCGCTTGCCAAATCGGTTGCCGTCGAGCCGGTTACGCCGGTCATCGAGACGTAGTAGATGAACGACGTCGCCATTTCTCCCGCCTGCTTGATGCGGTGCGGATCGCTCGTCGGGGCGACGAGGGGAACGAAGTCGAGGCCTCTTTCAACCGCGGGCCCTCGGAGCCCTGCGCTCTCCTCCGGCGGGAGGTTGACGACGAGGAATCCATCGGCGCCGCTCTCCGCGGCGTCGTCGACGAGCTTTTGCTCCCCGTAGGCCAAAATCGGATTATAATAGCCGAAGAGCAGAATCGGCACGTCGGTGCGGCGGCGAATCACGCGCACGGTTTCGAGCACCTTGGCGAGCGTCGTTCCCCCGCGCAAAGACCGCTGTGCAGCACGTTGAATCGCCGGACCATCGGCGGTCGGATCGCTGAATGGCACCCCGAGCTCGACGACGTCAGCGCCTGAATCGGCCGCGGCCACCACCAGCTCCACGGTCGCGTTCAGGTCGGGATCCCCGGCGCAAAGGTAGATCACGAGGGCTGCGCGGTTCTCATTGCGCGCGTTCTCGAACGCGTCAGCGATGCGGCCCACCCCGATCAGCCCCTTTCTTCGAGCTTCTCGATCACCGTCTCGAGATCCTTGTCGCCCCGACCGGACAAACAGACCAAGACGTCGGCGTCCGGGCCGAGCTCCTTGGCCAGCGTCGGAAGATATGCAAATGCATGGCTGGTTTCGAGCGCAGGGATGATGCCCTCGGTGCGGCATAGCTGGTGAAACGCGTCGAGCGCGGCGTCATCGGTGACCGCCGTATAAGTCGCGCGGCCGGTGTCCTTGAGCCAGGCGTGCTCGGGACCGACACCTGGGTAGTCGAGCCCCGCACTGATCGAATGCGCTTCGACGATTTGACCGTCCGCCGTTTGAAGCACGTAGCTCTTTGCCCCGTGCAACACGCCCACCCCGCCTGCACACAGTGGCGCTGCGTGCTTACCGGTGGCGACTCCGTCACCTGCAGCCTCGACCCCGATCAAGCGGACAGCCGCGTCATCGATGAAGCCGGCAAAGATGCCCATCGCATTTGAGCCGCCGCCTACGCAGGCGACGACCGCATCGGGAAGCCTGCCCGCCTGTTCCAACATTTGGACACGCGACTCGCGGCCGATGATGGCCTGGAAGTCACGCACGATCATCGGATAGGGATGCGGCCCCGCCACCGAGCCGACGCAATAGTGCGTGGTTCGCACGTTGGTCACCCAGTCGCGCAGCGCCTCATTCATCGCGTCTTTGAGCGTCGCAGAGCCCGAGGTGATCGCGTGCACCTTCGCGCCGAGGAGCTCCATGCGCTGGACGTTGGGCGCTTGGCGGCGCACATCCTCGGCCCCCATGAATACCTCGCAGGGCAAACCCATCAGCGCGCAGGCCGTCGCAGTCGCCACACCGTGCTGACCCGCGCCTGTCTCTGCGATGATCCGGGTCTTGTGCATCCGCTTGGCCAGCAGAATCTGGCCGATGGTGTTGTTCACCTTGTGGGCGCCCGTGTGGCAGAGGTCTTCGCGTTTGAGCCAGATCCGCATCCCTACCTCTTCGCTGAGGCGGGAGGCGAAATAGGTTGGCGTCTTGCGCCCAGCATAGTGATGGAGAAGCGAATCGAGCTCGGCCTGAAACGCCGGATCCCGCTGAGATTCTTCGTAGGCCTGGGTGAGCTCGTCGAGTGCAGGCATCAGGGTCTCGGCGACGTAGCGTCCGCCGTAGGGCCCGTACCGCCCTGAAACCGATTCGAGGGGTTGCATGAGGCGCGGAACGTAGCGCATAGATGAGCGGGGCGCATACGTATGACAGAGACGAGCCAAGCCAGCCCGCAACCACTCGACCGCGAAGCCTACGAGCGCCTGCTGCAGCGGGTTTCGTTCCTGCATCAGTGGTTTCAGCCCACCATCGAAGGCATCGAAAACATTCCGCTCGATGAAGGCGGTCTCATCGTGACCAACCACGGACATTTCGGCATCGACCTTCCCGTTCTCTTGCGGCTCATCCTCGAAGGGAGGGGGCGAATCGTCCGTTCACTCGGAGATCGCGTCGTCTTTGCGCTGCCGATCTTTCGCGACCTTGCCTACAGCATGGGTGCAATCGAAGGAGAGCCCAAGGCGACCGTTCGGTTGCTACAAGAGGATCAACTGGTCCTGGTCTACCCGGGCGGCGCGAGGGAAGCGCTCAGCAGCCCGGCGGATGCCTATCGATTGCAATGGGAGACCAGCCACGGCTTCATTCGCACCGCTCTGCGCGCACGAAAGCCGATCATTCCAATCGCAGGGCTCGGCAACGAAGAGCTCTACGTGCAGGTCGTGTCCCAGGACCGCGTTCGACAAAGCGGTGTTGGCCGATTCATTTCGCAGCTGCTCGGCGACAAGTACGTCATGCCCATCTACATGGGCCTCGGCGCACTCCCCTTTCCAACGGAGCTCCACTACATCGTCGGCGAGCCGATCCGCCTACCCTTTGGACCGGAGGCGGCCGACGATCCGGAAACGGTAGCGATTCTGCATCGTCAGGTGACCGACACGACTCAGCGACTGATCGACGACGGTCTGGCCCGCCGGGACGGGGCCGGCACTGACGCTGGCACTGACGCTGGCACTGACGCTGACACCGACGCTGACACTGACACTGAATCTCGGGCCGCGACGTGATAGGGTCCGCCAGGGATCTGGCGATGCGAACCAAGCTCTACCGCAGGAGTTTCAACAAGCTCACGGTGCTGACCGGTGCAAGCGTCCTGGTCGTTCCGGCGTGTAGCGATGACGCCGTCACGCCGCCGAACGAGGTCACGCTCACGAGCGACGAACGCAACCTCTTCGAGCGCTTCGCAGAGGTGTACTTGCCGACCGATGGCAGCTCACTGAAACCGCGCTCCGAGGTCCCCGTCGTCGATAACATCGAGCACGCGTTTACCTTGCTGGATGCGCCAACGCTCCAACAAGTCCGTATTGGCCTCAAGCTATTTGACTACGGCTCCGTTCTCATCGGCCTACACTTTGCGCGCTTCGTCCACCTGTCCGCGGAGCGGCGGCTCGCCTACATCGAGCGATGGGAGGACGGCCTCGAGATCCAACGGGGGGTCTCCACGCTCCTCAAAAAGCTCGTCTGCTACGGGTATTGGCAGGACATCGAAGCAGGCCGCGCCATCGGCTACCAGGGCCCCGTTTCGAAAACAGGCGGAATCGCGAGCCTGGGCAACGCCCCCATGCCCCGCGCC
>CAMYJN010000402.1 GCA_947258625.1 uncultured Polyangiaceae bacterium
TGATCCCCCAGCTAGCATAGACGGAAGCCGGAAGTCGAGAAACCTCAGTCCCTTTACAGCTGGCTCGCCTCATGGGATCGTAACCCTGCTAGGGGGGCGTATGGCCATCTTCAGTCGGCTTAACCGGGTGATCAAATCCAATCTGAACGCGCTGATCGACCAGGCGGAGGACCCGGATAAGATGATCGGTCAGACCGTGACCGACATGAAATCGGCGCTCAAGCGCGCTCGAAAAGACCTCATCGAGGCGCTGGGGAGCGCGAAACGGCTCGACAAAAAGGAGCGGGCCCTCGAGCAAGAGGCGGTCGACTGGGAGCAGAAGGCGATCCTCGCACTCGAACAGGACGACGACGATCTCGCGCGAGAGGCGCTGAGGCGCAAAGCCCGGGCGCTCAGAGACGCAAAGGAAGTCCGAGCGCGAGCCGCCGCACAGGCGACCGCCGCAGACGCGATGAAGGCTCAACTCGAGCGCATCGAAGAGAAGCTCGACGACCTCAAGGCCAGGCAGAAGACGCTCGCGGCTCAGGTGCGGCAAGCGCGGACTCAGCGGCCCGACCCGGAGCTCACCAGCGGTGACCGCCTGGGCGGTGGCGCCTTCACCGATCTCGAACGCATGGCAGACCAGATCGACCAATTGGACGCCGAGGTGGAAGCTCACGAACTGCTGGAAGACCCAAAGCATGCGGCGATGGACGCGCGATTCCGGGCTTTGGAGTCTGAAGAAGGAGAAGACGACGTCGACGACGAGCTCGCGGCTCTCAAGGCCAAGCTCGGCGGCTAGCCGTTCACCGTCATGGAACGTTTCGTCCTTTGGCACAGAATCCTCCCGCCCGCCTTCGAAGAGGAGGAGACGACTGCGGCTGCCGGCCAGTGGGCGCGCTACGTCACCAACGAAATCAAGAACAGCGGTGGCGAGGTGATGTCCTCACTTGCCGGCACGGTCGTCGCCAATTTCGGCCTCCACGAGCTCAAGCCTGCGATCAATCTGGCCCTTCGCTTGCTCGCAGAAGCCGAATCGCAGCCTGTCCCCGCCGGCGGGCTCCCCATCGCATTCGGTCTTGCCACCGGTGAAATCCAAAGTGCGAAGGACGACGCAGGCGAACCCACCAACAGCGGCGGCGCTATCGATCGCGCGCAGTTGTTGGCCAACCAGGCGCACGCGGGGGAAGTGGTCCTGGACGTCGAGTCTCGGGAGGCTGCATCGAGAACGTACCTGTTCGGACGCTCGGTTTCGACCAGCTCCTTCGCCTTGCAAGGCGAAGCGATCGATCGGAGTCGTCCGCTTCTCGAGCAATGCCGACAGGCAGTGGGGCTACTCGCACCCGCTACCGTTCCGGCGAGCATTCGGCACGCGCTCGAGCCGATCAAGAAGGCCGCTGCGGGTTCGAAGCCGGCGACGTTCTACTTGAAGGGTCCGTTAGGCATCGGTGCGCGCAACGGAATGTTTGCGCTGCGCGAAGAGCTTCGTCCTCCGGCCTTTCTTGAGATTGGAGCAGTGCCCGGAGGTCTCGAGCCGCTCGGCGGCCTTCGTCTCGCGCTGTTGAAAGCATGGCGGACACTCGAATTCGCGCGGCAGCGGCTCAAACAAACCGAGCCCGGAGTAGCCGATGCGATCAAAGCCATCGCCTGTGCGACCCCTCCACGCCGGGACGCGACGATCCACGCGCTCAAGGTACTGCTCCGAGCGCTTCGTACCGAACAAGGCCTTCCGTGGATTTACGTGAATCGCATCTCGGCGCTCGATCCGGCGACGCTCTGGGTTCTGGGCCCCACTCTATCGGACGAGACCGTGTCCGCACTACTCTGCATCCGAACGACGGAGTCGACGGTTCCGGCTGGACTTCGCTCCCTTAGAGAGTCCGTTCGCATCGAGCTTCCGGCGATCGATCCAAGCGAAGCCCTTCTGGTCGCAGCAGGCGTCCTCGGCCCCGAAGCAGACACGGAAATCGCCAAGCAGGTCGTGATCACGGGCGGCACGACGGTGCTTGGCATCGAGGAAGCCGCCCGCACGATGGTCGCCACCGGTGACTTGGTTCACGACGGCAAGCGCTTCGTCTGGCGCGAAAGAGCCGGAGAGCGGCGTCAGTACCTCGGGCCGCGTGCGCTACTCGAGGAACGATTCGCGACGCTCGACACCTCGTCGATGCGCTACCTCGAAGTCGCTTGCACCGCACTCCCCGCTTCGTCTGGACAAGTGATCGATGCAGCGGTCGGCCTCGACGGCATCCCAGAGAACACGCGGCGGCGCTGCCTCGAAGCGCTCGTCAATGACGGTCTGCTGTCCCCGCAGGGCAAGCCGACCTCCGAGCTACTGCGCAGGGCCGTTGTGCAACGAATGCCGCCGGCCCGTCGCAGCGAGGTCTACCGCTTCGTCGCGGAAGCGCTTCACACCGCAGAGCCTTTGGTCGGACCTTCGATGGCGGCGACAGTGGGTGCGTATCTCTGCGAGGGCGGCGACCTGGAACGGGGTGCACAGGCCATTCTCGAGGCAGGATCTCTTGCGGCGGACCTCGGCTACTCGGCCGCCGCAGTCCGGCTCGCTGCAGCCGCCGTCCAATATCAGCCCGATGCGAATACGCGCTCGGCGGCGTCGGAAATCAGCAAGGCGGTCCGTTTGCCGAGCGCCCCCGCGCCCGATCTCGACGATGAACGGCCAACGATTCCAGTTCCCGAGGCGGCCCTCGAAAACAGCGCCGAAGCGATTGTTCAGGTCCTCAAAGACCGCGACCATCAGCAGTTTGATGCCTTGATCGAGTCTGCCATCGCAGCGGGCGGAGATCTCACAGGGGCCCATTGCCTGCGCGTCGTCTCGTACATCAGTCGCGAGGACATCCAATCCGCAGTGCAAGCACTCGATGCTGCCAGGAAGAGTCCCAGTCGAAAACCGGGCGCGGCGATTCGAATTTCAATCGCTTCAGCGTGCCTGCAGCTCGCACGCGGCCGCCGTCACGACGCGATGATCGACTCGCTCGAAGCGCTGGCGGCAGCTCGGACTCAAGAGGACGGTCCGGGCGAAGCCGCCGCCCTGAAGATGGTGTCGGCGACCTGCCTGGCGGCCGGCTTGAACAACGATGCCGACCGGATCGCCGGAGTCGCCGCGGCGCTTGCTAGCTAACGCCCGCTCGGCGGGTGGGATAAGAACCGAGAACGGTCAAGAAGGTCGTCACCTGCTCGAGATCATGGAGCGCCGCCTGCGTCGTTTCGCGATCGATGTTGCCCTCGAAGTCGACGTAGAAGATGTACTCGAACGGCGTGTCCGGCTTCGGTCGCGATTCGATTTTGGTGAGGTTCAAGCCCCGCTTGGCGAAGATGGCGATGCATCGGGCGAGCGCGCCCTGTTCGTGGATGGTCGAAAAGATCAATGAGGTCTTACAGGGCACCCCAGGCTCGTAGTGAGCAGGCTCTGAGGCCACCACTACCATCCGCGTGTAGTTCTCCGGTTGATCGGCGATCTCCCTGCGCAAGATGGGCAAGCCATGCAGCGCCGCGGCTTGTTCGCTGGCGATGGCTGCCTGCGTCGGGTCGGCGTCTTGCTTTACTTTCGCCACCGACATCGCGGTGTCCGC
>CAMYJN010000403.1 GCA_947258625.1 uncultured Polyangiaceae bacterium
CGAGGCGATGATGAACGTGCCCACGTACTCCAAGTGGCTCGAAGCTCAGGATCACGTTCCGGCCTATCAGGCGCTCAGGCGCATGATGCAGTACTTGCAGTGGCAGCGGCCGGGGATTGGCAAAGACGTCCGCTGGGTGCTCAAGACACCCCACCATCAAGAGTATTTCGACCCTCTGCTGGAGGTGTTTCCGAAGGCGCTACTCGTCCAGACCCATCGCGACCCGCTCAAGACGAGCCCTTCGCTCTTCAGCATGCTCACCCACCTTCAAATGATCTTCAGCGACGAGGTGGACCCGAAACGGGTCGCCAGCCACTGGCTCGGCAAAATCGAGAACATGGCACGGCGAACGCTAGCAACCCGGGAACGCGTCGGCGATCGAGGCTTCATCGACGTTTCGTACTATGACTTGATCAAGGACCCCCTGTCCGAGGTCGCGCGGATCTACGAGGCTGGCGGGCTCGAGCTCACCGCCCCCACCGTCCGTCTCATGCAGGCCTCGCAAAAGGTGAACAAGCAACACAAGTACGGCCGTCACAAATACTCCCTCGCAGACTTCGGGATGACGAAAGAAGACGTCGAGTCGCGTATCGCGACCTATCGCGCCCGCTTCGACGTTCCCTACGAATGAAAACCGGCTAGTATCCGCGGCGATGCTCAGCCTTACCACCCTCTTGAGCACCGACGTCGGTGCGGTGCCTTTTTGGCAGCGCCTGATCTCACTCTTCGGTCTGTTCGCAATGGTGGCGATAGCGTGGCTGTTCTCCAAGCATCGCGAACGGGTTCCTTGGCGCGTCATCGCATGGGGAATCGGCCTTCAGGTTTCATTCGGTGTCCTCGTGATGAAGACCGACCTTGGACTGCGGCTCTTTTCGATTCTCAACGACCTGGTGCTCGCTCTGCTCGGCTTCACCGCCGAAGGCACCGAATTCATTTTTGGCGACTTCGCGTCGGAGAAGTTCACGATTGCGATCAACGTGCTTCCAACGCTGATTTTCTTTTCCTCGTTGATGACGATTCTCTACTACCTCGGGATCATGCAGCGCCTGGTAGGCGTCTTTGCCTGGATTATGCGCCGCACCATGAAGACCTCGGGACCCGAAACGCTCTCCGTGGCGGCGAATACTTTCGTCGGCCAGACCGAGGCGCCGCTGATGATCGCACCGTTCATCGGCCGGATGAGCATGTCGGAGCTGACCGCAGTGATGACCGGTGGCTTTGCAACCGTCGCGGGCGGGGTCCTGGCGGCCTACGTGGGTCTGCTCAAGGGCGTCTTTCCAGACATTGCCGGGCATCTGATCGCCGCAACGGTGATGAGTGCTCCGGCCGCTTTGGTGATCGCCAAAGTCATGTGGCCAGAAACCGAGAAGCGTGAGACCGAAGACGATTTTGCAGCGGAGCTCGACAGCCCGGACGCCAACCTGATCGATGCCGCGGCCCGCGGGGCGTACGAGGGCATGAAGTTGGCTTTGAACGTGGGGGCCATGCTGCTGGCCTTCATCGCCTTGATCGCCCTTGGCAACGCGCTTCTCGGTTTACCGGTTCGACTCTACAACGACTGGATGGGTCTCGAGGGCGTTGCAGCGGTGGCGCCTCTCACATTTCAGCAGATCCTCGGCTGGCTCTTCTGGCCGTTTGCTTTTCTGATCGGCGTGCCCGTCGCCGAGTGCGCCACCGTTGGCACCTTGCTCGGCGAGAAGATCGTTCTCACCGAGTTCATCGCGTACCTCCATCTCTATGAGTCGCTGTCCGAAGGCGCTGCGCAGCTATCACACCGCACGGTCGTGATTGCGAGCTACGCGCTCTGTGGGTTTGCCAACTTCGGGTCGATCGGCATTCAGATCGGCGGGATTGGCGGAATCGCGCCCGAGCGCCGGCATGACCTCGCTCGCCTCGGCCTGCGGGCGATGTTCGGGGGCATGCTCGCCTCGCTGATGACGGCCGCAGTGGCGGGTATGCTCGTTTAGCAGTGTCAGTTTTGGTTACACCGCCCGCCCACCCCCACCCGTAATCCTCCCTGCCGCGCCCTTTGCTTCGCTTGGGCTTGGCGGCGCGTTGCGCCGGGCTTCGCCCTGCGGGCTCGCGCTACCGCCTGCGGGCTTCATGCGATGCGGTGGGCTTGGGGAATGGCAATGCGTGTGCCAACTGTGCGACGAACACCCCCCAAACATGCACGGCAGTGCGAGCCCGCAGGGCGAAGCCCGGCGCGAATGCGCCGGCAAGGCGAAGCGCAGCGACCGCCGCGCCAGGCACGCTGCTCAGGGAGGATTACGGGTGGGGGTGGGCGGGCGGTGTAACCAGACCTCACCAGGCCCCACGCCCATCAACCAACCCCCTACCACATCCGCGGCAGCCTCAGCCTCAGCCTCAGCCTCAGCGTCAGTGTCAGTGTCAGTGTCAGTGTCAGTGTCAGTGTCAGTGTCAGTGTCAGTGTCAGCGTCAGTGTCAGTGTCAGCGTCAGCGGGGGTGCGCGTGCAGGCGCGACAATTTGCCACCTTACTGGTCGGGGCGTCCGGACTTACATGAGTTGAGAATGATGCGTGTTTTTGCGTTCTCAGTCCTGGTTTTCGCCCTCGGCTGTGCCTCGGTGCCTGCCGAAGATGCCTCCACGGACGAAGGTCGGCAGGTGCAGTCGATTGTGCGCAATACCCTGAGCCCCTTCTGTCCCGGCAAGACCTTGGATTCCTGCCCCAGCCCAAAGGCAGGGGAGTGGCGGCGAGACATTCGCGACTGGGTCGAGGCAGGCGTGCCCGGGCCGGAGATCCACGATCGACTCCAATCGAGGGTCCCCGCATTCGATTTGAGTATCCCGCCCGTCAAGTCCGGCTGGGTCATCCCGGCGATCGCGGTCGTTCTATCGACGCTCTGGTTCGTCGTGATGGCCCGAAGGTTCCGAGGGCGTGGTGGGCCAAAGCGCCAAGCCGAAGCGCCTCCACAGAATCAAGACCTAGACGCCCGGCTTGACGAAGAGCTAGCCGCCCTAGACTGACCGCTGTCGCTGTCGCTGTCGCTGTCGCTGTCGCTGTCGCTGTCGCTGTCGCTGTCGCTGTCTCAGACAGTGCAGATCACCGAGGAGCCGTGGCCAAACAGGCCCTGGTTCACCGTCACGCCGGCTTTCGCACCTTCGACTTGTCGCCCCTCGGCTTGGCCGCGGAGTTGCCAGGTCAGCTCGCAGACCTGCGCGATGGCTTGCGCGGGTACGGCTTCACCGAAGCATGCCAGGCCGCCGCTCGGGTTGACCGGAATTCGGCCGCCAAGGCTGGTCTCACCGTCTCGCAACAACTTCTCGGCGTCGCCGGCCGGGCAGAGCCCGATCTGTTCGTACCAATCGAGCTCGAGGGCGGTCGACAAGTCGTAGACTTCGGCAAGGCTCATGTCGTCGGGGCCAAGGCCTGCTTCTTCATAGGCGCGGTGCGCGATCGATTCTTTGAAGCCGATTTCGGGCAGCCCAACGCCGGACTTCGAATCGGTGGCGAGGTTCGGCATTTCGATGATGTCGTTCGGGTAGATTGGCGTCACGGTCGAGACCGCCGAAATCTTCACCGGGTCGGTCGTGTGTTTCCG
>CAMYJN010000404.1 GCA_947258625.1 uncultured Polyangiaceae bacterium
AGTCGCACATCGAGGTGAGCAAGGGTGACCAGCTGGCCGATGCGAAGAGCATCATGGGCGTGCTGCTGCTCTGCGGCGGGCAGGGCGCGAGCATTACGTTTCACGTTTCCGGCCCCGACGCACAATCCGCGCTCGACGCGCTTTGCGCTCTGGTCACCGATGGATTCGGAGAGCTTCAGTGAGTCGATCAGCGCGCCTCCAGGGAATCGCTGCATCCATCGGCGTGGCGGTCGGCCAGGCCCGAGTGATCGGACGGGAGCATCGTCGGCGCCCCCATCGAAAAATCGAGGAGGCAGCGGTTTCGGCCGAGCTTGCCCGATTCGCGAAGGCCGTGTCGAGCTCACGCGCGGAGATCGAAGCAGCCAAGGAGGAGCTCGTGCACAAGCATGGTCCCACGTACGCGCCGATCCTCGACGTCTACCTCCTGATGCATGGCGACGCGCTCCTGATCGATGCGATTTCCAACGCGATTCGCGAAGAGAGCGTCAACGCGGAGTGGGCCGTGTCTGAAGTTACCGCGCGCCTCAAGAAGCCGCTTCTCGAAGATGCTTCCCCGTATTTCCAGGAACGCGCCAGTGACATTGACCATGTCAAAGAGCATTTGCTTCGTCATCTGAGCGGGGAGCAACGACACGAGTCGGCGGTCGATGGCCCCACCATCGTGATCGCACGCGACCTGACCCCAGCCGATGCGGTCCACGTCTTGGCGCCCCCGACGGTGGGGCTCGTGACGGAGCTCGGTGCTGACAGCAGCCATACCACGATTCTCGCCCGCACGTTCGGTGTGCCTGCAGTGGTCGGTCTGGGTCCGCTGCCTATCGAGATCGAGGACGGCGATGTCGTTCTGGTCGATGGTTTTTCTGGCGAGGTCACGCTGGGCGCTTCGCTCGATGAAAGACGAGCGGCAGAGCGGCGGCGAGACCGGTTTACCGCGTTCCTCAAGGCCGAGCGCTCGACCAGTGCGGTCACCCGAGATGGCGTTTCAATTTCGGTTGCGGCCAACATCGAGCTGCCGAGCGAGGTCGAGGCCGCTCTTGAAAACGCGGCCGAGGGCATTGGCCTCTACCGGACTGAGTTCATGTGCCTCGATCGATCCGAGCCACCCTCGGAGGAAGAACAGCTCCAGCTGTACCGCGGGGTGATCCGAGCGATGGCTCCGAAGCCAGTGGTGTTCCGCACTTTTGATTGGCGAGGAGACAAGCGCCTGCGGGTCGAACACCTTGGCGGGCGCGAACGCGCATGGCTGGAGACTCAAATCAGGGCGGTGCTGCGAGCGAGCGAGGAGGGCCCGGTTGCGCTCATGTTTCCGATGATCGCAACCGTGACGGAGTTTCGTGAGGCTCGCGCGCTGGTCGAGGAATGCAGGGATGCGCTGGTCGACGAAAGCGCGAGGCTCGCGCCCCTTCCAGTGGGGATGATGGTCGAAGTGCCGTCAGCGGCGCTGCTAGCAGCTCGCTTCGCGCAGCATGCCGACTTCTTTTCGGTCGGGACCAATGACCTCGCGCACCACGCCTTGGCAGCTGATCGACACGACGGGCGCTCTGCGGCGGGGCCGCTCGATCCTGCCGTCCTGGCGCTCCTCGAACGCGCCATCAGCGCCGCATGCGATGCCGGAATTCCTTGCTCGATGTGCGGCGGCATGGCCGCCGATCCTGTTTCGTTGGGCTTGGCATTGGGACTTGGGTACCGCCAGGTCTCGGTGCCGGTCAGCGTCGTTCCGCTTGCGCGTGCAGTGATTCGCAACGTCGATCTCGGGGCGGCAGCAGAGGTTGCGCGCGAGGCCCTCGAGTGCGTTTCCGCTGATGCAGTTCGAGAGCTGCTTCTCGAGCGTCTAGGCCCCGCTCTGGGCGCTCTGTGGAAAGACCACGGGCTCGTCTAATCCGCTCTGCCGTAAAGCGGCTTCACCAGCCGAGCGAGATCTCCTTCGCTCAGCAAGCCTGTCGTTCGATCAATTTCATATCCGTCGGCGTCATAGAGGATGTAAGTCGGTACCGTCTCGATTTTTCCGAGCATGCTGTCTCCGTTTTCGACACGCCCGTAGGGATTGGTGCCGAGCACGAACGGTGGATCGAGGGCGTAGTCCCAAGCCTCGACGAGCTGGCCCGCGCGTGGCTGGGCTGCGACCCCGATGACGATGAGCTCTGGGTGCTGCGGCACGAAAGGCCGAAGCGACTTGAGCGACGCCTGACTGACCGCGTCAAAAGTCGCAAATACGAAGAGAAGCACCGGTGTGCCGCGAAGCTCAGCGAGCTCGACCCACCGGCCGTCGGTCAAACGCAGGCCAAGGTCGAGCCTGGGACCGGACCTCGAGGCTTGCGTGGTGTTTCGAGCGCTACTCGAGTCACGCGCACAACCCGACGCGATCACGACGAAGATCGAGATCAGGCATAGGGCGCGTTTGGGAAGACTCGTCCTGGTCATTGCAGCTCGCTCGGCAATATAGCAAGAACCCCAGCGAAGTGGACCGCATCCAAGAACGCCTGGACGGACTGCTCGCCAGCTGCGACGCAGAGTCCGCACGCCGACGAGACCCTGTCGATTTCGTCCACCGTTATCATGAGCCTCGCGACCAGGAGGTCGTCGGCCTCATCTCGGCGAGCCTCGCATTTGGAAACGCGGTGTCCGCCCGGCGAAGCATCGACAGAGTGCTCACGGCTCTCGGGCCGGAACCGGCAACAATCGTCGCTGGCACCGATGAGGCGGGGCTTCGCCATCGGCTTCGGGGGTTCGCCCACCGCATTTATCGAGGTGAGCACCTCGCCTCCATGCTGGCCCGTGCTGGGGCGTTGGCGCGCGACCAAGGAAGCCTTGGCAACGCGTTCGCCGGGTTTCATCGGGCGAGCGACGGACATTTTCGAGAAAGCCTCGCCCGTTTCGCCGATGCGCTGCGCGGCGACGCCGGAAGCCGGAGCTTGCGTCATCTGATCAGTGACCCTCGAGCGGGCAGCGCTTGCAAGCGCCTCGTGCTCTATGCCCGCTGGATGATTCGCTCCGCCGATGGTGTCGACCTTGGCCTCTGGCCCATCTCCCCTTCGGCACTCTTGATTCCCGTCGACACGCACATCCACCGCATCAGCCGCAACCTCGGTCTGACGAAGCGCCGAACTGCGAGTTGGGCGACCGCCGAAGAAATCACGGCCGAGCTTCGGAAGTTCGATCCGGAAGATCCGGTCAAATATGACTTCGCGCTCTGCCACTTGGGTGTCTCTCGGGACTGCCCGAGCCGGCCCCTGCTCATCAAGTGCGAGAACTGTGTCCTGCAGGACGTGTGCAGCGTCTGGAAGACTAGTCGTCCGACGCGCTCAGCGAAGAAACCCGGTGAGCTTCGGCTCTAGGGCGCGCAGGTCGCTCACGTCTTCGACACCTTCGCCGCGTTCGAGGATGTCGCCGCTCAGCTGAACGAGCTCGTAGTCTTGGAGCGCCTTGAGCGCTGTTTCGAGCTTGAGCTTCGACAAGGACTCGCGGCGTTCGATTTCGCCTGCGAGGTACATCTGTTGCCCGAGGGCGAGGGTGCGTTTGTACCAATCCTTCTTCGGGATCGGACCATCGAGCACGATTTC
>CAMYJN010000405.1 GCA_947258625.1 uncultured Polyangiaceae bacterium
TCGGCATGCGCAGATCGGTGATCAGCACATCGATATGATGCTCGGCCAAGGCTTTGAGCACGGCCTCTCCGTCGGAGACGCAGTGGACTTCGTACCCATCGTGCTGCAGCTGCGCCCTCAGGATGCGGCGCAGGTTGTCCTCGTCGTCGGCAACGAGGACTTGTTTGGTTTCGACCACGGCCCGGAGTGTAGTGCAGCCCGGTCCGCTGTACACAGATGCTTCGGCGGCGCTCAGCTCGCGACGCTCAGGCGCTGCTCGGCAGCCCGAATTACGGTCGCTCGTCGCTTTCGCGCCCGCTCGTACTCCAAAACTGCGATGGCCTGCGGCCCAGACAGCCTCCGGACCCGATTCACCACGTCTTTGGCGGCGAGCTGGTCATAGTTGCGTAGTGGGGCGTCCGCCAACTTGGCTGCAGCCTTCGCGGGCCTGGCTTTCGCGGGCCTGGGCTTCTTTGCGGCCTTTGCGGCCGCAGGCCTTGCGGGCTTTGCCGCCTGCTCGAGGCGTTCATCGACCCGTGTCTGCGCCTTGGCCAGCAGGTCCTTCGCCGAACCGAGCACCGTCACCTCCACGGACTCAGACCGCAGTGCCTCGCGGGTGCTCAGGGCCTGCCGCTCGGCTCGGTCGAAGCGCTCCTTCAGCGCGGCGACGTAGGCGTCCCGGGTTTGGAGAACCAGCCGCTGCCAATCGAGCGCTTCCTTTTCCAAAGCCTTGCGAAAGGCTTGCGTCGAACGGCCCGTGGTGCTCGCGAGCTGGCTGCCAGCAGCCCCCACGTCCTTCACGAATGTGACACCCGCCTCCCGCGATTCCGCGAGAAAGGTCTCGCCGGCACCCCGAGTCTGCTGGAACCAGAGCGTCCCCTGCTTTTGTAGCCGGGTGCTGCTCCGGCGAAGTTGGTCGTTGCGAGTCATGTCTCTATCCTCCCTTGGATGACGCGGCGCGTTATCCGGCTCCAAGATAGCTACGAACTGGCTCCCGTCAAGATCCGCACGAAACCAGGAACCTTTCCACCACTTGGCCTAGACTTTAGGGCTAGTGTCGGGTGTGGCCGTACGAACGCTGGTCGTCGACGACTCGAGCTCCGTACGGAAGCTCTTGAGTGAGCTTCTGCGCGAGCGTGATCACGAAGTGACGACCGTCGGGACGGCCGAGGAGGCGCTCGAGGCCCATCTCCGGGAGCCCTTTCAACTCATGCTGGTCGATTGGACGCTTCCGGGCATGTCCGGGCTCGATCTCTGCCGAACCGTCCGCAGTCGCCCGGGCGGCGATCATGTCGTCATTCTGGTCATCACGGGCCGCAACCGCGCCGAAGACCTGCACACGGTGCTCGACGCGGGTGCATCCGACTACCTTGCGAAGCCGATCGATCCGGAGATCCTCGGAACCCGCCTCCTCATCGCCGAGCGCGCGATCGCGGACAGCCGTCGCCGCGCCGAAGAGCGACAAGAGATGGAGTCGCGCCTGGCCTTCGCCGACCGCATGGCGTCGATCGGTACCTTGACCGCGGGTGTCGCGCACGAGCTCAACAACCCGCTGATGTATGTGCTTTCCAACCTGCGCCTGACGCGAGAAGAGATCGACGCCCAGGCGGACGCCGAGTTCCTCGAGCTCGCAAAGCAGCAGCTGGATGAAGCCATCCACGGCGCGATCCGCATGCAGAGCATCGTGCGCGACCTCAAGACCTTCTCGCGCGTCGACGACGAGCAGCGAGGCAACGTCGACGTCCAAAACGTCGTCGAATCCTCGATCAACATCTGTTGGAACGAAATCCGCCACCGCGCGACTCTCGAACGGGACTTTGGCGAGACTCCCATGGTGGACGGCAACGAGTCCCGGCTCGGGCAGGTGTTCCTGAATCTGCTGATCAACGCGGCCCAGGCGATGCCGGAGCGGGCCGTATCCGAAAATCGCATCACCGTTCGAACGCATACCGACGGAGATGGCTGGGCCGTGGTCGAAGTCGCCGACAACGGCACCGGCATCGAGCCGGATCGCATGAGCCACGTCTTCGAGCCCTTCTTCACGACAAAGAGCATTGCCGAAGGCACCGGTCTGGGCCTGTCGATTTGCCGGGACATCGTTCGAGACGCCGGAGGTACCATCGAGGCGCGGAGTGAGGCCGGACGCGGAAGCGCGTTCGTCGTGCGGCTGCCGGCATCCACCCGGGCTGACGTTCCACAACGAACGCAGGCGCCACCGGCGGTGACGACCGGCACCAGCGCAACGGTCATCGTGATCGACGACGAGCCCCTGGTGGGACGCTCGATTCGACGCGCGCTTCGTGGGCACGAAGTGGAGGTGTTTACGAGCGGCAAAGAGGCGATCGCGCGCCTATGCTCCGATGAGCCCTTCGACGTCGTGTTCTGTGACTTGATGATGCCCGAGGTAAGCGGAATGGACGTGTTCCGCCAGGTCTCGGACAGGCGACCGGAGCTCGCCTCGCGCTTCGTGTTCATGACCGGCGGTGCGTTCACGCGCCAGGCTCGTTCGTTCCTCAAGAAAACACAGCTGACCTGTCTTGAAAAACCCTTCGAGCTCGGTCAGATCCGTGATTTGGTGAAGGAGCGTGCAGAAGGCGCTTCTTCCAATCTAGTGGCGATGGGTGGACTCGAACCACCGACCTAGCGCGTATGAAACGCCCGCTCTAACCACCTGAGCTACATCGCCAGAGGGCCGCGAGTATAGGCAGGTGCGCGTCGCGCGCAATGTGGGCTCGAGCGTGGCTCCGGGTTCCGTGCTTGGCAGGCCACAGGGATTGGTTTATGGCCGGGGTCGTGTATAGAAGACTCTGTTTGTTAGCTGTTTTCGGCTTTGCCTTTCTCGCGCAGCCAGCCGCCACGCTTGCCCAGTCGGGCAGCTGGGGCGAGCCGATCAAGTCGCCGAGCAAACCGGCTGCTCCGGTCCAACCCGAACCCGTGCCTCAGGCGCCAATCGAGCCCGAGCCCACGGAGCCGGCCGAGCCTTCGCGGACGGAGCCCAATCCGGACTGGGCCGATGCGCCTCCAACCGAGAGCGAGCAACGTTCGGCGACCAATCCGGACTGGGTCGAGGAAACGGAGCCGCCGCCGGTTGGCACGATGAAGGATCGCGCGTCGGAGGTCTACGGCATTCGCTATGCGAATCGAGACCTCACCATGCCCCGGGGTATGATGCGCGGCACCTTCGACACGGTGGTGGGCCGCCGGACGGAGGAAGCGCAGGGTATGAGCCAGCCCTTTGGCCCGACCGGCACGATCTCCACGATGAACTTCGGCGTCGCGATCAGCCTTGCCAAAGACTTCGAACTGGGCTTCTCCCGGTATCGAATGGGTTCCTTCCCCGGCGTGAGCATCTTCCCGACCTTCGGATTCGGCGGAGAGGGGCTCATCACCTTCAGCATGTCGCCAGATGCAAAGTTTGGGGACATTCCACTCTATGCGCGCTTCGAGGCGCTTTCGTCCCAGCACGTGAAGCTCGCCTTCGATGCGGTGTTCCGCATTCCAAGCCGCACGGAGTTTGGCTTTCTCGGCGGTATTCCGCTGCGCTTCATCATCCAAGAACGGTTCTCGTTCGACACCGGTTT
>CAMYJN010000406.1 GCA_947258625.1 uncultured Polyangiaceae bacterium
ATAGGTCGATGTGCGCTGCGTTGTGAAAGACGGCATCGCAACCCTCGACGGCCGCGGCCACGACATCGGGGTCGCGAATATCGCCCCGGCGAAGGTCTACGCCCCATTCGCGAAGAAGGGGATAGTCGCCGCGACAGAGCACGCGTACGCTTTCCCCTCGATCGAGCAGTGCCCGGACGATCGAACGGCCGATGAAGCCTCCGCCTCCGGTGACGAGGATCGTCATGCGGAACCCTTGGCCTCGACCCACCTCGCGAGCTTCTCGCGTCCGATTTTTGCGTTGTGCCGGATGTCGACCGGGAAGCTCGGGTGGCGGACGAAGCGCGATATGCGATTCGCCTGCGGATGAGCCTGGGCAATGCCACGCAGCTGCCGTTCGATCTCCGGCCAGTCACCTCTGTCGTGTCCAGGCTCGAGCTCGACGCAGAGCGTCGGTAGGCCTCGCGGACCGACGAGCGCCGAGCGATAGACCGCCGGGTGCGCGTCGAAGATCTTTTCGCACGGGACGGTGAACATCGTGGCGCCGTCGACGAGCACGCGGTGACTTTTGCGCCCGCAGAACCAAAGGCGTCCTTCGCGATCGCGCCAACCGACGTCGCCCATGCGGTGCCAGATGAAGTCGCCGTCGCGGATCTTCGATAGCGCCGTATTGTGTTCGTCGCCGAAGTACGCCTCGGTCACCATTGGGCCGCGAACTGCAATCTCGCCAATCTCGCCGTCTTCGAGCTCGAGATCGTCGGAAAAGGTTGGGATCGCGTCGTCGCTAATGCGAATCACCTTCACGTCGATGTCGTGGACCGGAAGGCCCACGCAGACACCGGCCCCCTTTTCCGTCTCGGCCCAGGTCTTCGCGACGATGTCGCGGCCCGGTAGACAGGCGACTGGAAGCGACTCGGTGGCGCCGTAGGGCGGAAACACATCGCCGTCCTCAGGCAACATGGCATGCCAACGGGCGAGCGTTTGCGCGGGCATCGGTGCACCAGCGGCGATCACGCGGCGCAAGCTCGGCAGCTTGATCCCGTGCTGCTCGCCGTACCGGCCGACGGTATTGAGCAAAGCGGGCGAGCCGAACATGGTCGTTACCCCGAAGCGCTGAATGGGCTCGATGATGTTGCGCGGCTCGACGCTGGCCGGCCGGCTCGGGTCCATGTCGGGGATGACCGTCGTCATGCCGAGCGCGGGGTCAAAGAGCGCGAAGAGCGGAAACGTGGGCAGGTCGATCTCGCCCGGCTCGATCGAGAACATCTCTCGAATCGCTCTTACCTGCGCGAGGAAGTGGCGATGCCGATAGACCACGCCTTTGGGCGGCCCCGTGCTGCCCGATGTGAACAGGACGGCCGCCACTTCGTCGCTTCCGGTGGGGACGGGCCTGTAGCCCGCGTCGAGCCGTTTTGCCCCGAGCGCTTCGACCTGGGCGAGCGTGTGTTGCGCCAAACCCCAGCCGCCAACTGTAATCGTTCGCTCCACCGTCGCCCGGCCCCAGCCAAGGGCGATGCGGGCCGCGTGTGCGACTGGGATCCCGACGAATGCGCTGGGCTGGGCGCGGGCCAGGCACTTGCTCAGCCCTTTGATGCCCAGACCCGGGTCGATCATCACCGGCACCACGCCGGCCTTGAACATCCCGAAAGTGAGGGCGAAAAGCTCGGGGCTCGGTCGGACCATCAGCGCGGCGCGATGGCCGCGTTCGATTCCAACGGCGTGGAGACCCGCAGCGATTCGGCTGCTGCGTTCGTCGAGCTCCCGGTACGAGACCTTGGTGTAGATGATGTCGTCGGCGGCGTCGCGGCGCTTGGTCGGGAAGTAGATGGCCGTCGTGTCGGGCTGCGTCGCCGCCATCTGCGGCAGCACGTCGGCGACCGTCGAAAGCTCGGGGCTCATTCGGCGACTCCCAAAAACCTGCGCACGAGTTGCTCGATCTCCGCGGGGGCGTCCTCGAGGAGATAGTGGCCACAGTCGGGAAACTGATGAACCTCCGCGCTGGGAAGGGCGCTCTTCCACACCCTCAAGAAATGGTCGTCGAAGACGAAGTCACGGTCACCCCAGCAGATCAGCACGGGCCGGTCGTCGAACTGATGGAGGTGCTCGCCCACCTCGCGGACTATCGAGAAGCTAGGGTCGCTTTCTTTGAGGGGGATGTCCTGCACGAAGCGAAGCACCGCGCGCCGGTGATCCCAGCTGTCGTAAGGTGCACAGAAGCCGTCACGCACCGCTTTGGGAAGCCTGACACGGGTGACGGCCAGCCGGGTGGCGCCCCGGGCGAACGCGTTGACACCACGCACCAAGAGCGCCCCCGCCTTGGTGTCCCGCGCCAACCAGAGCGAAGCGGGCAGCCGCTTGGTCGACGGCATCGGAAACGCCGCGGTGTTCAGAACGACCAAGCGCGCGACGAGATCGGGGTGTCGATGCGCCCAGCCCATGCCGATCATGCCGCCCCAGTCGTGAATTGCGAGCGTGATGTCTTGGAGGCCGAGCTGCTCGACCAGCACTTCGATGTCCTGCACCCGCTGCGCGAGTCGGTAGGAGTACGCCTCGTCGCCTGGCTTGTCGGACTTCCCGCATCCGATGTGATCGGGCGCGATGACGCGATGAGTCGGGCTCAGCGCCGAGATCAATCGTCGCCAGTAGAACGACCAAGTCGGGTTTCCGTGAAGCATCAAGACCGCCGGCGCGTCGCTCGGACCCTCATCGACGTAGTGCATCCGATGACCGGACGGCAAGGTGAGCCAATGAGGCTCGAACGGATAGAGATCTTCGGAGACCTTCACGGGCGGCTTACCAGATGATCTCGGACATGCTGCAGTTGAGCCCAGAACCGATGCCCATCAGCGCCACCCGGTCGCCCGGCTGAATGCGCCCAGCCTCCGCTGCCTTTGAAAGCACCATCGGAACCGCCGCGGGCCCGACGTTGCCGAGCTCGACGTAGGCATGCATGAACTTATCGGTTGGAAGCTCGAGCGCCTCTGCGAGCTTGTCGGTATTCGCTCGACTCACCTGATGCAAGATGTACTCGGTCACGACGTCCGGGTTCCAACCGAGCTCTCGCTTTGCCATTGCGTAGGTCTGTTTTGCGAGTGTGACCCCGGCGATGAGCAGCTCTTTGCTCTTGGTCTGCATCTGGTCGACCTGCCCGCGGCAGAGCTGGTGGTGCTCGGTCGCCGCCGACGTCACGCCTCCAACGAAGCGGTGCCCATCGGGCACTTGATCACTGCGCCCGAGCACCATCGCCGCGCCGCCCGACCCGAGCGTGAGCGTGGCAAAGTTATCGCGAAACGTCGCTTCATCGAGATGCGGGTCGTTGAGTCGCGCGATGGTGCTCTCGACGACGAACCGGCTGTTCTCGCCGTCGACCACGAGCCCGTATTCGATTTGACCGCGCTCGATCATGTTCCCGACGATGTCCATCGCATTGAGAAAGCCGAGGCAGGCGTTGCCGAGGTCGAAGTTCATGCAGTCAGGGCCGAGGCCGAGGTTGCTGTGGACGATGCACGACGTCGACGGCTCGATGTAGTCGCGGCAGACCGAGGTGTTGATCACGATGCCCAATCTGCCGCGGT
>CAMYJN010000407.1 GCA_947258625.1 uncultured Polyangiaceae bacterium
GGGGCGCCTTGCGTGGCCTCAGGCCTCAAGCCCCTCCGGCCACCTTTGCAAGGCGCCCCGTCCGCAGAACTCCCATGTCGCGCTTTTTTCCGCGCCCCGTCCATGCACGCGACTCTAGCGGGTGAGCTTCTCGACGATTGACAAGCTCAATGCGCTCCCGTCGATTTCCGTGTCGTGCGCGCTCCCGGGCACGCTTTCGCGCGAGAACCCCGTTGCAAGCGTCTCACCCGCAATCCGCTTGGCGTGTTCTTCGATCGCCTCGGCCAGCTCGCCGTCGGCGTTCCATCTCACCTCGATGCGGGCTTCGTATGCGAGGTCCATGGTTTTGCGGGCCCGTTGGATGCGGTTGATCACCTCGCGGGCCAGGCCTTCGCGGCGAAGGCTATCGTCGACCCGGGTGTCGAGCACCACCACCTGGCCCGAGCCTGACGCGGCCGCGAAATCGTCCCGAGCGCTCAGCCGCACCTCGACTTCGCTGGGCGTGAGCTCGACCGGACCGCTGGGCAGCTGAACCACGATTTTTTCCTTGGCCTCCATCTCGGCGTAGAGCGCCGAGCCGTCGGCATCGGCGAGTGCCTTCTTGCACGCGGGCACTTGCTTGCCGAGCTTCGGCCCGAGGACGCGAAAGTTTGGAACCAGCTCGAACTCGACGTACTTGTGCGGCTCCTGCGTAAAGCCCAGCGCTCGCACGTTGAGCTCCTCGCGAATGGCGCTGGCAAACCGGTCGATTCCGCGACGCTCTTGGTCGTCTGCCACGACGACGATCGCCTCGGCCAAGGGCTGGCGCACCTTGAGCTTGTTCTCGTTGCGCACGCGCTGCCCGAGCGTGACGACGTTGCGGACCCGCTCCACCGTTTTCCGAAGCTCTTCGTCGATACGCGCGGAGTCCGGTTCGGGGAACGACGCGAGGTGCACCGACTTGGGCGCGGCCGGATCGTCCTTGTGAACTAGGTTTTGAAACAGCGTCTCGGTCATGAACGGAACGAAGGGCGCCGCGAGCTTCGCCAGGTCGACCAAGACCTCGTACAGCGTGCTGAACGCCGCACGCTTGTCGTCGGTATCCTCCGAAGCCCAGAACCGAGCCCGGCTTCGGCGCACGTACCAATTCGAAAGCCCATCGACGAAACCGAGAAGGCGTCGCACGGCCATGTGGCTCTTGTAATCGTCGAGCTCCTGGCGCACCGCGCGCACCGTGGCGTCGAGCTCGGCGAGCACCCAGCGGTCCATGTCGGGCCGATCCGCGAGCGCGGGTCGCGGAACTGCGGCCGTCCAGCCGTCGATGTTCGCATAGGTCACGAAGAAGCTGTAGACGTTCCAAATCTTGAGCAGAAATTCCCGGACCGCGTCTGTCGCTGCGTCGTCGAAAAAGCGAGTGCTCTGCCCGGGCACGGTCCCCGCATAGAGCGCCCATCTCACCGCATCGGCGCCGACCCGATCCATGAGTACGAGCGGGTCGGTGTAGTTCTTGTCGCGCTTGCTGAGCTTCTTTCCCTTCTCGTCGGTCATCAGGCCGAGGACGACGCAGTTCTTGAATGGGTGGGGAAGGGCGCGCTCCGGAAACATGAGTGAGCTGATCGTCATCAGCGAATAGAACCAGCCGCGCGTCTGATCGACCGCTTCGGTGATGAAATCGGCGGGAAAGTTTCGCTCGAAACCCTCCGCGTTCTGATGGGGAAAGCCCCACTGCGCGAAGGGCATGCAGCCCGAGTCGAACCAGCAGTCGATGACCTCGGGCACGCGCCGGTAAACACCTGGCTCGCCGTCCTTGGTCCAGCTGACCGCGTCGATCCACGGCTTGTGGACCATCAAATGATCTTGCAGCGTCGGATCGGCGGCCTTCGCCTTTTCGAAGTGCGCAAACGCATCCGGATTGCGTTCGAGAATCTCGGCGACCGAGCCGACGGCCTCCACCGCGCCGGTCTCGTCGTTCTTCCAAATCGGAAGCGGCGTCCCCCAGAAGCGCTCGCGCGACAGCGCCCAATCGACATTGCCCTCCAGGAACTGCCCCATGCGTCCGCTCTTGATGTGCTCGGGCTCCCAATGCACGGCTTGGTTGTTCTCTTTGACGCGATCGATCTCCTGCGTGGTCCGGATGAACCAGGACCGGCGGGCGTATTGGATGAGCGGGTCGTCCATCGCGCGCCAACAGAACGGGTAGTCGTGCCGATAGACTTCCTCTTTGAAGAGCACCCCGCGCGCGCTCAGGTTACGGATGATGTCGCGGTCGGCGTCTTTGCAGAATCGGCCGGCGAAGTCGGTGACTTCGTCCGGAAAGGTGCCGTCGGGCTTCATGAGCTGCAGAAAACCCATTCCCTTTTCCTTGCAGACCCGGAAGTCGTCCTCGCCAAATGCGGGCGCCAGATGAACCAACCCCGAGCCGCTGTCGAGCGACACGAAGTCCGCATCGATGACCTGCCAGGCAGGGCCGCCTTCGGGCTCGGCGTAGCGGAAGGGTGGCTCATAGCTCATGCCGACGAGCTCGGAACCCTTGCGGGTCGCAACGACGTTTGCTTCTTCGCCCAGGACTTTGCCGACGAGCGCCGCCGCGAGAACCAGACGCTCTCCATCTTCGAGCTCCACCGTCGCGTAGTCGGTCTTCGCACTCACCGCGAGCGCGATGTTCGACGGAAGCGTCCACGGCGTCGTCGTCCAGGCAAGAAACGAAGTGCGCTCCTCACCGACGACCGGAAAGCGGATCATGACCGAAGGGTCGTCGATGGTCCGGTACCCTTGGCCGACCTCGCCGGCGGAGAGCGCGGTCCCGCCTTGCGGCCACCACCAGACCACCTTGTAGCCCTGGTAGAGAAGCCCCTTGTTGAACATCTCCGAAAGCGCCCACCAGACGCTCTCGACGTACGACTTGTGAAACGTCACGTAGGCGGAATCGAAATCGACCCAGAAACCGATCCGTTCGGTCATCTTCTGCCACTCGCCGATGTACTTGAACACCGAATCGATGCACTTGCGGCTAAACGCTTCGACCCCGTACTGCTGGATCGCCTCGCGACCGCTGATGCCGAGCTCTTTCTCGACTTCGACCTCGACCGGCAAGCCGTGTGTGTCCCATCCCGCACGCCGCGGCACGTAGTAGCCGCACATCGTCCGGTAACGCAGGAAGACGTCCTTCATGACCCGGGTGAGCACGTGGCCCGGGTGCGGCATGCCGTTGGCGGTCGGCGGCCCTTCGTAGAAGATGAAGGGCTGCTTCTCCTCGGCGCCTTCGAGGGTCTTCTCGAAAATCCGGGTGTTCTCCCAGAACGCGAGCTGGGTTGCGTCGAGCTCAGGAAAAGAAACCTGGGGAGAGACGGGGTCGAACATGGCCCCGCGGCATACCACGCCAAGCCGCGATTTCCACCGGGACCTGCTGGTTTGAGAAAGGGCTGTGCTCCTGATAGACCGCGCTCATGGCTCAGCTGATCGACGGGAAGGCGCTTGCCAAAGAAGTGCGTGCAGAGGTCAAGACCAGGGCGGATGCCTTTCGGGCAACGCACAACCGATCGCCGGGCTTGCACGTGGTGCTCGTCGGCGACGACCCGGCCTCCCAGGTCTACGT
>CAMYJN010000408.1 GCA_947258625.1 uncultured Polyangiaceae bacterium
CTACCGCTTTCCTCTCAGCACGAGTCAGAACGGCAGCCCACGCGCAATGATTCCCATCGGCAACTTCGAGAAGGTCATGCCGCTCGACATTCTGCCCGCGCCGTTGCTGAAAGCGCTCATCGTCAAAGACACCGAAATCGCCAAAGCGCTCGGCTGCCTCGAGCTCGAAGAGGAAGACCTCGCGCTTTGCTCCTTCGTCTGCTGCAGCAAGTACGAGTACGGCGAGTTTCTCCGACAAAACCTAGACCTCATCGAGAAGAACGGCTGATGCGTCCCCTGCGAAAACTCCTCGACAAAGTCGAGCCTCATTTCGAAAAGGGCGGGCGCCTCGAGAGCTATCAGGCGATCTACGAGATGCTCGATACGCTCTTCTTCTCGCCTCCAGACGTGTCGCGCCACGCGCCGCACGTGCGCGACGCGATCGATCTCAAGCGGGTCATGGGCCTGGTCGTGGTCGGCGTTTTGCCCTGTGCCCTGTTCGGCATGTGGAACACGGGCCACCAGGCCAACCTCGCGATCGAGCAACTCGGCCTGTCCGCGCCCAGCGACTGGCGAGGCGCTCTCATGGCTGCGATCGGGATCGGCCACGATCCGCAGAGCGTGGGCGCCGCGACCTTCTATGGGCTCCTCTACTTCGTTCCGATCTACGCCGTCACCTTGGCGGCGGGCGGCGTATGGGAAGTCCTGTTCGCCGGCATCCGCAACCATGAGGTCAACGAAGGGTTTTTCGTCACCTCGATTCTCTACGCCCTGACCCTGCCCGCTACGACTCCCCTCTGGCAGGTGGCCATCGGCATTTCGTTTGGCGTGGTCATGGCGAAGGAAGTCTTTGGCGGGACGGGCAAGAACTTCATGAACCCTGCCCTGGCCGGCCGGGCGTTCCTCTACTTCGCCTATCCCGTCGAAATGTCCGGCGAGTCGGTCTGGACGCCCCCAATCGACGTCATCACTGGCGCGACGTCACTCGCGATTGGCGCCGAAAGCGGCATCGCCGGAATCCTCGATCAGGGCATCACCTGGATGGACGCATTTGTCGGAAACATCCAGGGCTCGGTCGGCGAAACCTCAGCTCTTGCGTGCCTCCTCGGCGGCGTCTTCATCGTCTACACCGGCGTGGCCTCCTGGCGAATCATCGCCGGCGTCATGTTGGGCATGTTTGCCACGGCCATGCTCTTCAACGCGGTCGGCTCCGACTCGAACCCGATGTTCGCCATGCCCTGGTACTGGCATCTCGTGCTCGGCGGCTTTGCTTTCGGGATGGTCTTCATGGCGACCGACCCCGTCAGCGCCTGCGTCACCAACCCCGGCCGCTGGGTCTTCGGGTTTCTAATCGGGGCAATTACCGTCGTCATCCGCGTGGTCAACATCGCGTTCCCAGAGGGAATCATGCTCGCGATCCTCTTCGCCAACATCTTTGCGCCCACCATCGACCACTTCGTCATGCGGGCCAACGTCAGCAGGAGGTTGCGCCGAAGTGCCTGATCCTTCCCAAGTACCTGGTGCCAAGACGGACACGGTCGCTCGGACCCTCCTCGTTGCGCTTTTCGTCAGCCTGCTCTGCTCGTCGCTCGTGGCCTCGGCCGCCATTCTGCTCAAGCCGCGACAGGTCGAGAACGCCATCGTCGAGATGCGCCGGAACATCCTCGAGGTCGCAGGGCTCTGGGCTCCAGAGGCCCAGGTCGACGAGCTTTTCCGGAGCATCGAGCCACGCGTCGTCGAGCTCGCAACCGGCGCCTACGCCGATGACATCGGTCCGGAAGCCTATGATCTGGTAGAGGCTGCAAAGGATCCCGCCCAGAGCGTCGAGATTCCCAGCGAGCTCGACGTGGCCAAGGTGGGGCGCCGCGCCAAGCATGCGCTGGTGTATCTCGTTCGCCGCGACGGCGAGATCAGCAGAATCATCCTTCCGATTTCAGGCTATGGGCTCTGGTCGACCCTCTATGGCTTTCTCGCTCTCGAGGCCGATGGCAATACCGTTTCGGACATCACCTTCTACGCGCACGGGGAAACCCCCGGCCTCGGGGACTTCATCGTGAAGCCGGCGTGGCGTGAGCTCTGGCGCGGGAAGCGGGCGTTCGATGATTCGGGTGTGCTCGAGCTTCGCGTCGTCAAGGGACGCGTCTCCGCCGACGATCCGCTCGCCGACTACCACGTCGATGGAGTCTCCGGCGCAACGCTCACCGGAAACGGAGTCTCGAACATCATCAAATACTGGCTGGGCGACCACGGCTATGGGCCGTTTCTCCAGAACATCCAGGCAGGAGAAAGCCCATGAGCAGCGACACCAAGCGCGCGCTTCTGAAACCCATCGTCGATGACAATCCGGTCACCTTGCACGTCCTCGGCATTTGCTCGGCGCTCGCGGTGACCACTTCGCTCCTGCCGTCGCTCTACATGTGCGTTGCCCTCACGGTCGTCGCTGCCTTGTCGAACGCGGCGGTCAGTGCGATTCGCCACATCCTCCCGAGCAGCATTCGCATCATCGTTCAGATGACGATCATTGCCTCGCTGGTGATCGTCGTCGACGAGTCCTTGAAGGCGTTTGCATTCGAGACGAGCCGCGAGCTTTCGGTTTTCGTGGGCCTGATTATCACGAACTGCATCGTCCTCGGCCGAACGGAGAGCTTCGCTTCAAAAAATCCGGTCGGCTTGAGCTTCCTCGATGGCATCGGGAACGGCCTCGGCTACAGCACGATTCTGATCCTCGTGGCGACGAGCCGAGAGCTGCTCGGCGCCGGTACGCTTCTTGGCTACACGATCTTCCCGAATGCGGCCGACGGCGGCTGGTACAAACCCAACGGCATGATGCTCCTGCCGCCGAGCGCGTTTTTCGTGATCGGCCTGATCATCTGGGCTGTCCGCACTTGGAAGGCTGAGCAGGTCGAAAAGCCCGAGTTCCAGATCCATGAAGTGCATCGAACGGAGGCTTTGTGATGGGCAGTTACCTCGAGCTCTTCGTCAAAGCCGTCTTCGTCGAAAACCTGGCGCTTTCGTTCTTCCTCGGGATGTGCACGTTCCTCGCGGTCTCCAAGCGGATCGAAACCGCCTTTGGCCTCGGGGCGGCGGTGGTTGGCGTTCAGCTCATCACCGTTCCGGCGAACACGTTTCTCTACAACTATGTCCTCAAGGAGGGCGCGCTCGCGTGGGCAGGTCTGCCGGACATCGACCTGAGCTTCCTTGGTCTGGTCACCTATATCGGCGTCATCGCAGCGATGGTGCAAATCCTCGAAATGGTGCTCGACAAGTATTTTCCGCCGCTTTTCCATGCGCTCGGCATCTACCTGCCTCTGATCACGGTGAACTGCGCGATCCTCGGCGGCAGCTTATTTTCCGTGAGTCGCGATTACACGATGAGCGAAAGCGTCGTGTATGGCGTCGGTAGTGGTTTTGGCTGGGCATTGGCTCTCGTGGCGCTCGCCGGCATCCGGGAAAAGCTCAAGTACAGCGATGTGCCCGCTGGCCTCCAAGGTCTTGGGATCACCTTCATCATCGTCGGTCTGATGTCGTTGGGCTTCATGGCCTTTGCAGGGATTCAACTCTAGGGGG